>JBILJL010000183.1:0-5138 GCA_044377255.1 Bacteroidia bacterium | reverse complement strand
AAAAGTTTAGAAGGATTTGATAATACGGAGGAACTATTAGCCTTGAACCAAAAGGTAGATGAGCTTACTGATAAAGTGTTGGCCCAAAGTAAATCATTTGATGAATTGAGTAAACTCGCTAAAAACAAAACTGAATTCTTAGCAAGCATTCCTGCCATTCAACCAATCAGTAACAAAGATTTAACCAGAGTAGCTTCTGGTTATGGATATAGAATTCATCCTATTTTCAAAACCCATAAATTTCATTCGGGTATTGATTTTACAGCACCTCAAGGTACGCCAATTTATGCAACTGGCAACGGCACCGTATACCTTGCAGAAAATGGAAATGGCTATGGCAACCATGTTATTGTTTACCATGGATTTGGTTATTCATCTTTGTATGCGCACATGAGTAGGATTAAAGCTAGACCCGGACAAAAAGTAAAACGTGGAGAATTGATTGGCTATGTAGGTTCAACCGGAACTTCTACCGCACCACACGTGCACTACGAGGTAATAAAAGGGGCAAACAAAATCAACCCTATCAATTACTTTTTCAACGACCTTACCGAAGAGGAATACCAAGCTATTAGGGATATTGCCTCACGTGAAGGACAATCATTCGACTAACATAATTCATTATTTTGGAGAATCAAGATCAAGTTGAAAAAGTATTTTTTACCATTGGCGAAGTTGCAGAACAGCTAAAGGTGAGCACCTCCTTGATACGATTTTGGGAGAAAGAATTCAAACAACTGAAGCCAAGAAAAACAGCGGGAGGCAGCAGAAAATACCATATAGAAGATGTTGCAATCTTAAAACGTATTTACCATTTGGTAAAAGTAGAAGGTTATACCATTGCGGGTGCCAATGAACGCCTAAAAGTAAAATCTGATGCACCAGCAGATTTAGAACAAGTAAAAATTAAACTCACAGAAATTAAGCGGTTTTTATTGGAACTTAAACAAAATATCAGTTAAAAAAATATATGACAACACCATCAAAAGAAGTAGCCAAAACATCACAAATTAGAATTGATGTTCATTTAAACAAAGAAAATTTACCAGTAAATATTGAATGGGATGCAGATGATGCAGATTTTGAAGGCAAAGAATCTGCGAAAGGAATGATGTTAAGCATTTTTGATGGCTTACAACAAAATGCCATGCGAATTGATTTATGGACAGATGACATGAATGTAGAAGAGATGAATTTATTTATGTTTCAAACATTAGCAACCATGTGCGATACCTTTGAAAAAGCCACTGGCAATAAAGAATTAAGCGATGAGATGCGTGATTTTGTGCACCATTTTGGCCACAAAGCCAATGTATTTGGGCCAGAACACCAGCACTAATTCTTTTGGAATTTAACGCCTTGTATGAAACCTTAAAGCACCGTGTGTACAACACGGTGCTTTCTTATTTACAATCGGCAGAAGATGCCCAAGAAGTGACCCAAGATGTTTTTGTAGAAGTACATCAAAAGCTTGGTAGCTTTAGAGAAGAAGCGCAAATTAGCACTTGGGTTTATCGCATTGCCATCAATAAAAGCCTCGATTTTCTTAGGTTCAAAAATAGAAAAAAGCGATTCGCCTTTTTAACCATCTTGTGGAATCCAGAAAGCGGAGAATTGCAATACGACCAAAGTGATTTTATTCATCCAGGCATTCAATTGGAAAGAAAAGAACAAGCTAGGTATTTATTTAAGGCTTTGAACGAACTCCCCGAAAGTCAGAAAACAGCATTTATTTTAATCTACATTGAAAGTATGCCTTATGCAGAAGCCTCCAAAATAATGGAGGTAAGCGTTAAAGCATTGGAGAGTTTGGTTCAGAGAGTGCAATTATGGCTCCAACTAATTTCTCGCACCAGTGGTGCGAGTTTTTCATTTGCGTGATAACCAGCATAAAAACTTCGGATACGCCACAAGTTAGCAGGCGAGAATCCATTCATACCTGGAAATTCACTTTGAAGGTCTTTTGATAGGGTTTCTACAATAGATTTCCCCCACCCAAATTCTTCCTGTTTTTCAACTATATCCTTTCCAATTTCCCAATATAATGAAAGCAAAGTCTTATTTACCTTCTTCAAAGCTTCATACTGAGAATTGCGAATCTTCGCTTTTAAATCAGTTAAAAACTCTTGGTAAGGCACCTTGTTAATCTTTGTCATGGTGGTAAAATTAGGGATAAGAATTTAAAAAATAAGAATAATAACTTTCAAAAATCATGTTGATTCACCCCAGTGGATGCCATTTATTAATCAATTCTCGTTGTTCATCCATAGATTTTTGGCGGTAAACAAGTGTGCTTCCAATCCATTTATGATCAGCTATCAACTGAACTTGTTCTATATGAGCTGATTTTTTAGTTCCAGGTCTTTATTTCAAACAATTAATAAAAATTACAATCATTTAATCCAAGTAACTCATAATATTTGCACTAAAAATTATAACACAATAAACTTTATATGAACAAAAACGCGGCATATTATATTGAAAAACTTGGTTTGAACCAACACGTTGAAGGCGGCAGCTTTGTTGAAACTTACAGAAGCAACATACAAATAACCAAACAACATTTGCCAAGTATTTTTACAGGTGATTGTAACATCAGCACTGCAATTTATTTCTTATTGGAGCATGGACAATATTCTGCATTTCACAAAATTGCCTCTGATGAAATGTGGCATTTTTATGCAGGAAGTACTTTAACCATTTATGAATTGGATCAAACCGGAAAATTAATAACCCATAAACTGGGCAATGATTTAGAAGCCGGTGAATCTTTTCAATGTGTAATAAAAGCCGGCAATTGGTTTGGCTCAAGGTGTGAGGTAAAAAACGCTTTTAGCCTTGCTGGCTGCACAGTTTCGCCTGGCTTCGATTTCAATGATTTTGAATTGGCCAACAAGGCAGATCTTATAAATCAATATCCAACCTACCAAAACCTCATTGAAGAAATGTGCGCTTCATAAAAAAAAATTGTTCCTTTGTTGCTTATTAGTAAAAAACATGACCATACAAAAACCTTCCCAAAACGATTGCCTTCCATATCAATGGAATTACATCTCGCTAGTACCGGATACCAAAGACATATTGGGCGAATTGCAAGTACAATTGATAGATACCATAGACTTAGTTACCTCTTTAGATGATGCTACCCTCCTTAGCTCATATGCTCCAGGCAAGTGGACCATCCTAGAAATGCTTGTTCACATGATGGATAGTGAGCGGGTATTTGCCTATAGGGCACTTAGAATTGCCCGAAAAGACAAGCACGAATTAGGGGGCTACGATGAAAATTTATTCGCAACCTACAGCAAAGCAAACGAACGAAAAATATTAGGCATAGTGAAAGAATTCTCTTTGTTGAGAGCCAGTACCATTGAACTTTTTCAAAGCTTTGATGAAGAAATGTGGAATGAAGTGGGCCTAGCGAATGGCAAAGTTACCAAGGCTAGCCTTTTCCCATTTATGATTTGCGGTCATGAAATTCACCATAGAAATATCATGGAAGAACGTTACATAGGAAAATAAAATCAACTATAAATACATAAAAAAAGGCTGCATCGGTAAGTGATGCAGCCTTTTTTATTCGTTCAATTTAAGCTACTTTAAAATGTAATTGCTTTGGTGAACCAATACATTTTCTGCATAAACATTTATGATATAAGTTCCTGGTGCAAGTATTCTTTCATCATTTTCAAAGGCCAAACACAAGTTTTGCTTTTCGCCAGTATAAGTAACTTTGATACTTGATGTGGCATCTACTTGCTTACCCTCAGCATCTGTAAACTGTGCCTTGGTATAGCCCATTAATGTTTTCCCTGTTGGCTCTGTAATAACAAGGTAAATCATTTTATCGCCAGCACCAGCAACTTTATTATCCATAAGGGTGAAGCACGACTCTAATTTATTGGTACGCTTGGCTAACACGCTTTCAGTATATTTTCCATTCCCGCGTTTTTTGAAAGAAGCAATTTTAACATACTCTACCTTTAATTGAGAAGCTGTTGCCACTTTACCTTCGAGCAAATTCTTTTGTTCATTCAAATTGGTGACTGTTGAATTTAATCCAGCATTTTCGTTTTTCAGTTTTTGATTTTCTGCCATTAAACTATCTATTTGCTCTAAATATTCATCACGCAATTTTCTTAAATTTTCCAATTCAACTTTTAACTTTGCATTGAGTTTAGATTTGTCTTTCTCACTTGCCATCATATTGCGAATTTTTTGCTCTTGCAGCGCAATTTTATCTTTGGCATCATTTAATAAAGTATCAAGGTTTCCGGCAATGCCACGGTACTTTTCTAGCTCCATTCCAACACTTGCCAGTTCCCTATCAATTTCAGCGTTGTTGTTCATTAAACTATCAACTTGGGTGCCGTGTTTAACAATTTCAGTTGAATGTGTTTTCCATTGGTAAATATTAACACCAATTGAGGTAATCAGTAATAAAAGCAATAACGTTAAGGTATTGCGATTTTGTTTTTCTTGTTCTGCCATAATGATTTTTTTTTACAAGGTAATTATATTTTAAAGATTTTGATTCAATTTTAATTTGTACATATATTCAAACTCACATTTTAATCTGGGTATTGTTTAACAACAGTATTTGATAAAATAACCGACCCCTTTTTTATGATAGCAATGCCATCCTTTATACAATACTGCTCAGTTTCTGAGTCTCTCATCTGGGGGCTTATCATAAAAACTACATTGTTACCAATCCTCACGTCTTTATCAATTATGCAATTTTCGAGGTAACAGTTATCGCCAATTCCCATAGGGATTCCATTTTTGGGGTTGTTTAACTCTTCGAAGCTTTCATAATAATCATTGCCAAAGGTTACACAATTGCGCATTACTGTTCCAAGACCAATCCTTGACCTATTGCCTACAATGCAGCGCTCTAATTCTGCCGCATTGATAATACAACCCTCAGAAACCACGGTTCCTTTGAGCAAAGTACCACTAGAAAACTTTGAAGGTGGCAGCATCCTTGCTCTGGTGTATATTAATCTGTTGTCATCAAACAAATTAAAACTTGGTATATTTTCTGCTAAATCAAGATTGGCATCAAAATAACTTTTAATGGTTCCTATATCTGTCCAATAGCCATTGTAAGAATATCCTTTAACCTTTAGTCCCTT
>JBILJL010000182.1:0-5179 GCA_044377255.1 Bacteroidia bacterium | reverse complement strand
CATTGACCATTCGGGGAATTTACCTGCATTGGTTCACCATGGGTTTGAGGGCCATATTATTTGCACACCCGCAACAGCAGAGCTCACAGAATATTTGTTGTTTGATTCGGCCAATATACAGTTCCATGATTACCGCAAAAAATTAGGCAGAGCCAAAAAAGGAAGAAGAGATTATATTCCCAAACCACTGTTTTCGGAAAAGAATGTGAAACAAACTGTGGAGCAATTTTTGACCCTACCATTGGATAAAAACTTTCAGGTAAATGAACAAGTTTCTCTAAAATTTGTGGAAGCAGGGCATTTGTTAGGAGCTGCCAGTATTGAGGTTACAATAAATGAAAACGGTAAAACTACCAAAATTGGTTTTTCGGGCGACTTAGGCAGGATGAATAGTAAGCTGGTTAGAAATGGTGAGTTTTTTGACTCGGTAGATTACCTAATCACAGAATCAACTTATGGAGGCAGGAAGCATGTGAACAATGATTCTGCAGAAGATGAATTGTTAAAATACATTAACCGCACTTGCATTGAATTTAGAGGCAGATTGGTGATACCTGCATTTAGTGTTGGTAGAACGCAGGCCATTGTTTTTACTATCAATCAATTAAAGAAAAAAGGCCTATTACCCGGCTGGTTAAAGGTTTTTGTTGATAGTCCGCTAGCCATAAAAAGCACACCAGTTTACGAAAAACACGCCTATTTATTGAACCAAGAAGCACATACCTTCATGCGTGAGCATGGCAGCTTATTTAATTTTGAAGGCATTGAATACTTAGATGGGAAAGACCAACATGAAGAATTGATGCAATATTCAGATGCTTGTGTAATTATTTCGGCAGCAGGCATGGTTGAAGGAGGTAGGATTCAAGAGCATGTGATGAACAACATTGAAAACCCCTACTCTACTATTTTGATTGCTGGATTTTGCTCAGAGGGCACATTGGGACATCGTTTGCTACAAGGGCAATCAACCATTAGGATAAAGAACTTGGATAAAATGGTGTATGCCCAAATTGCCAAAACAGATATTTTTAGCTCGCATCCCGACCATGATGAGGTGTTTCATTACATTGAGCAAACGGCGCTAAATAGCAATAAGAATGGCGGCAAATTGAAAAAAGTATTTTTGGTTCATGGCGAGGAACCACAATTAATGGCCATGCAAAAATCTGTGGATGAAGCCCATTTAAGCATTGCCGTTATTCCAGATATGGAAGAAGAATTTATGTTGTAATGAGAAGCGCCGTTGGATACATTCAAAATTATTTTTAGTAGATATTCAGATGACAAATTCAGACATAGCAGACATCTTAAAACTATATGCCGACCTCAGTGAATTGCATGGGGGAAATTCGTTTAAGATAAAATCATTTGCCTCGGCATCTTTTAAAATAGACAAAATTAGCGAACCATTGTTTGGCAAGAGCCAGGCAGAACTTGAAGCCATAGAAGGCATAGGGAAAACCATTGCCCAAAAAATACATGAAATTTTTACCACAGATTCCTTTAAGGAACTCACTGAACTGATAAATGCCACACCTGATGGGGTAAGAGAAATTATGCGCATCAAAGGTATTGGTCCTAAAAAAGTTGCCATTATTTGGAAAGAAATAGGAGTTGAATCCATTGGTGAATTACTATATGCTTGTAAAGAAAATAGGCTCGCACAATTCAAAGGTTTTGGTTTAAAAACCCAAGAAGCAGTTATAAAGCAAATAGATTTTATGTTTGCCAGTGCCGACAAATTTCATTATGCCAAAGCTTATGCCATTGCACAAAATTTAATTCAAAATATCAGAGATTTAGAATTTGTTGATGAAGCAGAACTTACGGGTGAAATAAGAAGGAAATTGGAGATTTTAACGGGCATAGATTTATTGATTGCTACCACAGATGAACGATCGCTAAGAGACGAATTAGAAGTTGAAATTGCCTTTGAAATGGATGAGGATAAATTGTTGTTTCAAGGATATCCTGTTCGTTTATTTACCTGTTTGCCAAGTGACTTTGCTTACCAATTATTTATAACAACGGCAGTTGAAGGGCATAGTAGCAAAATAAAAATGCTACTGCCTGAACCCAAAAAAGATTATTCAACTGAATTGGAGATATATGAAACAGCAGGCTTGCCCTTTATAGCGCCTGAGTTGCGGGAAGATTTAGGCGAAGTTGAAAAGGCTAAAGATGGCAAACTGCCACAACTCATTGAATATGCAAACCTAAGCGGACCGTTACACAATCATTCTACTTGGAGTGATGGTTTGCATAGCATTGAAACCATGGCCATGTATTGCCTCAACAAAGGCTATCAATATTTAGGAATGGCAGACCATTCGAAAAGTGCATTTTATGCCAATGGTTTATCGGAAGAGCGGGTGCTATTGCAGCAAAAAGAAATTAATGGTTTGAACCAAAAATTAGCTGGCAGTTTCAAAATTTTTGCAGGCATTGAATGTGATATTTTATATGATGGCAACCTAGATTATGACCCTGATATTTTAAAAACATTTGATTATGTGGTGGCCTCTATCCATAGTGTGTTAAAGATGAATGAAGAAAAAGCCATGAGCAGGCTGCTGAAGGCCATTGAAAACCCTTACACCACTATTTTGGGTCACCCTACCGGCCGCTTGTTATTAATGCGCGAAGGCTATCCCATTAACCACCATAAAATTATTGATGCCTGTGCCGCAAATGGAGTTATTATGGAGTTAAATGCCAATCCCTACAGATTAGATATGGATTGGCGATACATAGATTATGCTATCAACAAAGGCGTAATGATTAGCATCAATCCGGATGCCCATGAGGTAGAAGGATTCAACGACATGTTTTATGGTATTGAAGTAGCGCGCAAAGGCGGCTTAAGCAAGGAAATGTGTTTCAACGCACAAAGTTTAGCGTTCATAGAAAACCATTTTGCCAACAAAAGAAAATAATTGAATGGCCCGAATAAAAGCTATTAAATTGAAAATTTGAATTCTGAATTCAGCATTCAGATTTTTAATGACAGTTACCGCATCAAGAAAATTTTGCCTGTACCATTTACAAAGAAGCTAGATTCTTCCTTGGCTTTGGTGGCTCTATTTTCAATATCATTGCCTTCAATTTTGGTATAAACTTGATAAAGATATACGCCATTGGCTAATTTATCTCCGTATTGATCGGTGCCATCCCAAGCAAAATCGCTCACATTATTACCAATATGAATGCTCCCAAATTCTTCTTTTCTAATTTCCCTTACAATTTTTCCATTAACCGTTAATATGCGAACCAATAATTGATCTGGCACCTTTGAACCCGTTAAGGTGAAAACAAATCGCATTTGCGTGGTAAAAGGATTGGGATAAGGATAAAAATAACTGATGGTACTTTTATTGACAACAGTAAACACTACCTCATAATCTTTGGTGCCAGCCTTGTTGCCGCTCGCATCAAAAGATTGCACCTTTAAGGTATATTTGCCATCTGCCAAGGTGCTCGGTTTATATATAACTTGAGCCAAGTTTTCTACATCTGTTCCTGGAATAAATTGAACCTGCGAACTGCTCATGTTAACTCTTTCAAAACTACAGCTTAAGCATTTTCTTAAATACAATTCAAAGGTAGTTGTGTCCTTTTGAATCATGAAAGCATTTTTATCTGTAGAGCTTATTCTAATGGAAGGACTTGGAGAAACAATATCGTCGTTCATAATTCTTACCCCATCAAAAGTTACCTCCAATAGCGGATTTCTTTTATCGGTTTGAACCACAAAATTTTTCTTATAAAAATTATTTACAAAATTAGCTTCGGCTACTTTTTTATTGGCATTTACATTCACCTGTATTGAGTTTGCTCCAGATAAATTACTGCTATTGATTGTGGTATTCAATTGATATTGTTGCATGGTTAAAATAGGTGGAACTTTTTCCCACTTAGCAAAAGGTGTGGTTCTATTTTCAGCCATTACCTCAATTAAAGCATCAGTAGAATCCTTTAAATCGTTACCTAAGTTTATAATAGGAAGCGATAACCTTAAGCTATCACCTTGGTTCAAAACATCGGAATGAAAGGCATATTTTTTATTGATATCGATGGATAATTCTGGAGCACCATCATAAGAAACTTGCCAAAAATGAATTTGCTGAGGGGTACGGTAATTGCTGTCCACAAAATTCATTTGCAATTTTAAAAATGGAAACTTCTTGGCATCTATGTTTGCTAAATTTAATTTGTTACTAGTAATTCCGCTTAGCAATAAAGTGTCTTTGCCCAAAATGCTTGTTCCATAAATATCTAACCACCACCTGCCAGATTTAATTGGATCATCGTCTTGTAAAATTAAATTTAACTCATGGTATTTTGTGGCAGGCCCAACTGGAGCAGAAACAAAACTTCCCGTATACCATTTTAGTTGAATATTCCTTTTTACTCTCAGGTATTTTTCATCTTGAGGATCATTTGGGGCGGGCGGCAAATTAGGGGCATATTGCAACTCATTATTGGTAATGGTATCTTCTGCAGCCAAGCCTAGAGCCTCCCCTTTTTTGCCAATAACAGCCCAAGCTGTATTTGGATTCAAAACTTGTTGAACTTTTACTGAACCTATTTTTGAAAACAGCTGTTTGGTGGCATTACTCCAATAAGGAATATTACTGCTATACCTTGAAAACATGGCAACATAATAACCATCGGGTACCGAATCTATTAACCTTGCTAAATCTGCCTCTCCTTGAGGAGTATTGGTATTGAAAGGGTAATAACGAATGCTTTGGTCTTGCTTATTGGCTTGTACAAAGGCACAATTAAAAGGATAATTTGGCAGTTCGTAAGGGAAATCAACTTGGAAAGGTTCGAATACCAAAACAACAGTTCCTTGCGAAATACAAGATCCAACACCAGCATTGAGTAAATAAGGAATAATAACGCCCATTCTTCGGTGGTCGAACCTCCTATTTTCAATACCTAACACCAATTCATTGTTGCTAAATTCAATCTTTTTTAGGCTATCATTAAAGGTAATGAAAGTTTTGGCACTGGCGTTTTTAATTTGCTCAAAACTCTGCTGGTGCCAGCCTTGAGGACCATTGGGCACATAAATAAAACTATTGGTGACCCAAATTCCACCTTCATTTTCGGGCAAATTAAGTTTAGCGCGCCAATAATAAACAGTAGAATCTGGCCCTTTTAGTTTAGC
>JBILJL010000180.1:0-5217 GCA_044377255.1 Bacteroidia bacterium | reverse complement strand
GTAACTAAGGAGCTTGATTTGAACATATTTTAAATGTGATAAAAAAATGTTTTGAAAACCAATAATGAACATATATTTTGCCAGCGTATAGCAAAATAAATTGCATGGAGGAATATAACAAAAACGACAATCAAGAAATCTTTTCAAAAAAGATTAGAGCAGGCAAAAGAACTTATTTCTTTGATGTAAAATCTACAAGAGGTAAAGATTATTTTATTACCATTACCGAAAGCAAAAAAAGCTTTGAAGATGGCAATTTTGTGAAACACAAGATTTTTCTTTACAAAGAAGATTTTAATAAATTTATGGAGGCATTGAATGAGACGGTAAATCACATAAAAACGGATTTAATGCCGGATTACAATTTTGATGAATTCAAGCACGATTCCGTTGAAGCGTCAGAAACGAGAGAAATCCAATCTAGTTAGGATATATTTAAAGTTAAATAATTATATTTGCTAGGTCGATAAAAACAAAACAATTATAAACAACAATAAAAAATGAAAAAACTATTTAAATCAATGTTTGTGATGGCGGCTTTGACCACATCTGTATTTTTCACATCTTGTGGCGATGATACCACTGATCCTGCCAAAGAATCTGTAGCTCCCACTTTAACAGTAAATGATGGTGTGGCTAGCACAACTGTATCTTTATCGGTTGATACTATTTTCATCAAGACTTTAGCATCTGCTGATACTGATAGAAAAATTAAGAAATTAACCATCACGCGTGCAGTTACTGGTCAAAGTACCAATACTATTAAAAGTGCTACCTACGATGCCAAAGACGTAATTTATACTCATAAAGATGTTATTGCTGGTGAAATTTTAATCAATGAAGGTGATGTTGTAACTTACACAGTAACTGTTGAAGATGACAAAGCAAAAACAACAACTAAAACTTTCACTGCAAAAGTTTCTAGTGTGGCGGTATCACCACAAATTTTATTAGGAGCTCCTGGTAACAACACCATTTTGTTCCGTTTCTTTGGAACTGCCGATGGATTCAGACAATACACAGCTGGAGCTACCGGAAATGACCAAGCTAGAAACAATTCTGCTAAAATTGATTTTGTTTATTTCTACAGCACTTCAGGCAGTGTTCAAAATGCAATTTATTCTCCTGATTATGCCTTTGGAACTGGTAATGGTTGGGATGCTGAAATTTCTACTTGGCCAACAAAAAACAAAACTTTATATAAGTTAACCACCTTAACATCTTCTGAATTTGATGCATTGCAAGGAAGTAGTTTCATAACTGAGTTAGCTTTGATTGATTTTACATTAGGTACTCAAGAAAGAGTTGTCGGTTTAACAGTTAACCAAGTTTTAGCATACATAAAGAAAGGTGACAACAAAAGAGGATTCATCCTTGTAGGAGCACCTGCTACTGGTAACACGGGCCAAATCTTGTTTAAAGTTAAATCTGAATTATAATATTTATTAACATTCAAAAAAAGACCGCCCCATTTGAGGCGGTCTTTTTTATTTTTACACCATGAAGAAAATAGGAGTTTTTACATCTGGAGGTGATGCCCCCGGGATGAATGCTTGTGTGAGAGCCGTAGTTAGAACAGCCATTACCTTAAATGTAGAAGTTGTTGGAATTATGCAAGGCTTCAAAGGAATGATTGAGGGAGGAGAAAACTTTGTACCTCTAAGCTCGAGGTCGGTTGGAAATATTATCCAAAGAGGAGGAACAATTTTAAAATCATCGAGAAGCAAAGCTTTCATGACTATTGAAGGGAGAAAGCAAGCACATAAAAACTTAATGGCAGAAGGAATTGAAGGGATAATTTGCATAGGTGGAAATGGCACTTTTACGGGTGCAGAAATTTTTTTTAATGAGTTTGGCATTCCATCCATTGGTGCACCTGGCACCATTGATAATGATTTATATGGTACCGATTTAACCATTGGATTTGACACCGCCATTAATACTGCGGTTGATGCAATAGACAAAATAAGAGATACTGCTGATAGTCATGGCAGGGTGTTTTTTATAGAAGTGATGGGAAGAGATGCCGGCTTTATTGCTCTTGCTGCAACAATTGCTGGCGGAGCTGAGATGGTTATGCTGCCAGAAGTGAGAGAAGACCATCATAAACTCATTGATTTTTTTAGAAGTAGACAACAAAGTAAAAAATCTTTTTCAATTGTGGTGGTTGCTGAAGGTAATTTTGAAGGAGGCGCAATGGCTATCTCGAGTATGTTAAACAAAGAAATTCCTGGATTTGAATCAAGGGTAGTGATATTAGGTCATATCCAAAGAGGAGGCTCTCCAACTGCCTATGATAGGGTTCTAGCAACCAAGCTTGGGTATGGCGCTGTGAATGCATTATTGGCGGGTGAAAAGAATAAAATGGTGGGTTTATTAAATAACAAAATTGCGCTTACCCCATTCATTGATTCGATAAACATGAAAAAAGACTTGAATGCAGATTTATTGAATTTGATAAGTATTCTCAATAATTAACGTGAGAGAAAATTTATCCATTTGATATTTTTCCTATTTTTTGGGCTATGGCCAACTTAATTCTTCTCCATTTAAAAAGGAGAAAATCCTTTTTACTATATTTTTCTTGAATGGTCAATTTTTCTTTGAAAGCATCAACCTTAAATAGGTTACTCTTGCTACCATTGTGTACTCTGTAACTTGCGATATCTCTATTCAAGAAAAATATTAATCTGGTGGATAATAAATGTAAAATTAGCTCAAAATCGAAAGCGAGCTTGTAGTTTTCATCTACAAATTTTTCTCTAAACAGATAGGCTACATTAAAGAAACAAGCTGGTTGGAATATATTTGGTAACATGCCATTTTTAACAACTTCTTGAAACCTTAATTGGCGGCCTTCACCTTCATGGAGCATGATTCCATTTTCATCGATGGTTTTGCATTTTCCATAATAAATAGAATACCCTTGGTTTACCGAATAGGCATTCAAAATAGCTTCTACGGCATTTGGTTCAAGCAAATCATCAGCGTTTAAATAGGCAACCAAAACACCGTTGCAATGTTTGAAACCAATATTCAATGCATTGGCCTGACCTTGATCTGGTTGAGATTGCCAATATTTTAATTGATGGCTATATTTTTCAATGATTTGTTTTGAACCATCTGTTGAACCTCCATCAATAATTATGTATTCTATGTTTTTATAAGTTTGAGCCAATACCGATTGAATGGTAGATTCAAGCCATTTAGCTTGGTTAAAAGAAGGCGTAATGATTGAAATTAATGGCAACTCCATATATATATATATATATACCTCAAATATACTAAAGAATACCCAAATCCGATAATTCTTCTAGCTTTTTATATTTAGGGTTGAAGCTTGCGTGCCAATGGTGCAATAAGTCTTTTTCTTTGGTTCTGATGATTACTTTTTTGGAAGCATGACAGTTTAACCAAAAAGCCTCATCCTCACCACCCCAAGTTTTATACTCTTCATTTAGCCCGCCTAACTCTAAAAAGGATTTTTTGTTACAAGCTAATAATCCTTTTCCACCCCATAACATCCATTCGCCATTACCTGAGGCGTAGGTGGCAGGTTTATTTTTATACAAATAATAAACAATTGGGAACCAAAATCCACCTTTTTTGGTAAAGGAAGAACATAATTGGACTAAATTTTTGGGCAAAGAGAAATCTGCATCACACAAGAAAATTAAATCGTAGGTAGCTTGTTTCACAGCGCGATTAAAAGCGAAAGCACGTGCAAAAGGATGAGGTTCAGAATTAAAAATAAGTTTACCCTTGAACCTAAGTGCTACTTGCTTTTTAAAATCATCGTGGTTAACAGAACCGCAATCAAAGATGGAAAGCTCTATCAGTTCTTGGTTCAAACAGTTATTTAAAGAAGGTAAAAAGTGTTGTAAAAATGTTTCTTGGCGGTTGTAAATGCCCACACATATTGAAACGGAATGAGGTTTAATTTTAAAAGGAGTTTGTTCAACTAAATACCTAAATAAGCCAATTATATCATTGGTTAAGGTAAACCAGCCTAGCTTTCTTTGTGGCGATTTAAAAAGCCACCACAAGGGAAATTTAATCCAATTTGGAACATTGCGTTTCATGATTTAAACTAGTTAAATTTGATGCTTTTAGCAGGATCTACTCTACTCACCATTTTTACAGGAACTAACAAAATTAGCAGGCAAATAATAAAACTAAGGAGGTTTACATAGACTATATCCATGAAGTTTAATTCGATTGGCACTTGGTTGAGGTAATAGGATTTTTGGTCTAACTTTACCCAACCAAATTTAGCTTGAAACAGAGCTAGCCCAACGCCCAATATGTTTCCAAGTAGCAAGCCTTTAATGATTATATTAGCAGCCATCCAAAGAAAAATATTACTAATTTGTTGATCGCTAGAGCCCATGGCTTTCAGTAAACCAATCATTTGGGTGCGTTCTAGAATAAGGATAAGCAAGGCTGTAATCATATTAATGGCAGCCACAGATACCATCAATAATAAAATAATGACCACATTTAAATCGAGCAAACCAAGCCAATCAAATAAGGCAGGATACAAATCGAAGATACTGCTCAAACCCATGTTGTAGGGAGTAATGTTGGCCAAATCGTCTCTAACTTGAGAGGTTTCTGAGAATTGGTTCAAACCAATTTCATAGCCACTAATAAAATTACTAGGCCAATTGTTTAATTTTTGAACTTGGCGAATATCCACATAAGCATATAATTCATCTAATTCGCCCATGCCAGTATCAAAAATTCCGCAAATTTTTAACTTGCGTACACGCGGAGGATCTTGAATAAAGTATATGTATAAATTATCGCCTAACTTAAAGTTTAACCTACGGGCTGTAATAGCCGAAATGATAACTTGTTGGGATGTGCTGCTGTCTTTTAAATTGGGCAAATCACCTTCAATTAAATGTTGGGCAATAAAATCCCAATGGTATTCTTTGCCAACACCTTTTAAAACAATTCCCTCAAAAGATTCTTTGGTTTTAATAATTCCTGCTTTGGTGGCATACGTTTGAAGGTGTTTAACCCCATCTCTTTTTTTTGCTAGGTACTCAAAAATGGTATCTCTTTCAATAGGTAAACTTTCAAAACTGTTGTTGAGATCGAGGTGAGAAATTTGAATGGGCGAGCTAAAACCTACCAATTTATTGCGCACTTCATGCTGGTAGCCTTTAACAATTGCGTTGGCAAGAATCATAACCATTACACCAATGCATA
>JBILJL010000179.1:0-5218 GCA_044377255.1 Bacteroidia bacterium | reverse complement strand
GTATTTAATTAGTTCTTATTTCAATAACTATATTTTTTTTTAGAATCCAATTGAAAATGACCATATTTGTTAAAGCATGAATATACGCAAACACATGATTTTCTGTGCAATAGTTGTATTTTATTTCCCATTTCAATCAAGTGGGCAAGACAAATACATGTTTGGAAATAAAATATTCAACCTACAATTCCTATATAATTATTGTATTCCTAGCCAAGATTTAGCCAAATCATTCGGCAATTATAGCTCTATTGGTTTTGGAGGAATGTTTAAAACCAAAAACAATTGGATAGTAAGCGGAGAAGTTAACTACCTGTTTTCCAAAAATATTAAAGAGTATGATCTATTCAATAACATGATTTCAAGTGGTGGTTATCTCGGAACTACCGGCGGATCGCCAGGAAACTACTTGGTTAACCTAAGAGGAGTTTCTGGCTTTGTTAAAGCTGGCCGATTATTTGCTTTTAACAAAAGAAATATGAATTCAGGTATATTAGTAAAAGCTGGATTGGGTTATATCCAACACCACATTAATATTTTTACACACGATGGCAATATCCCTCAAATAGATAATAATTATGCCAAAGGATATGATAGATATACTACCGGCTTTGCCCTAAATGAATTCATTGGGTATTCATATCAAAGTCCTAATAGGTTAATCAATGTATATATTGGTGTTGATTTAATGCAAGCAAAAACATATAACAGAAGGCAATACAATTACGACCAAATGGCCTTTGATACTGGCTCAAAAAAAGATTTTGCCACCACATTTAGATTAGGTTGGATGATTCCAATTTACCTAAACACCAAAGATGAAAATGAATTCCATTTCAGATAGAATTATCACTTCAATTGGGTATTATCTTTATATTATAGGAAGTAATTTTTTTTTCCTCTTAACTTATATCCTATCCCCTTTCATTGAGCGTGCGAAATTGCTCGCTAATGGACAAAAAAATTTACTTAAAAATATTCAAGAAAACGAGGCAAAATTTACTCAAAAATCCATTTGGTTTCACGTTTCTTCTTTAGGTGAATTTGAACAAGCCCGACCAGTAATAGAATCTTTAAAAGTTAAATTCAATAACCACAGAATTGTAGTTACATTTTTTTCGCCAAGTGGCTACAATCAAAAGAAAAACGACCCTTTGTGCGATGCTGTTTATTACCTTCCTTTTGAAAGTAAAAAAAAGGCAAAATTACTGATTAACGCCATCCGCCCTGCTATGGCATTTTGGGTTAAGTATGATTTTTGGTTTTGTTATTTGAATGAATTAAATAAAAAAGGAATTCCTATTTTTTTAATAGCTGCTCAATTCCGTCATTCTCAAATATTTTTTAAACCTTATGGTAAATTTAAAAGAGAATTGCTGAACCTATTTTCCCTAATATTTTGCCAAAATCAACAATCAATTGACCTGTTAAACAGCATTCATATTCATCAGCACATACTCTCTGGCGATAACAGATTCGATAGGGTGCATCATATCAGTAACCTTCAAGAGGAGGTGCCTCATATCAAACAATTTCAGCAAAACAAATTCACCCTCATTGCCGGAAGTTCCTATGAAATTGAAGAGGACATGATTGCGAATTCAATAACCCATTTAAACCAAGATATTAAAGTTATCATTGCCCCGCATTTTGTGAATGAAGCAAGAATTCTATCAATTGAAAAAAGATTCAAAAACAATACCATCAGGTATTCTAGCATTCATTCCGATACCAAGAATTTGGATCAACAAGTTTTAATTATAGATAGTATTGGATTACTTGCGAGGCTTTACAGAAATGCTCAATCTGCTTTTATTGGTGGTGGTTTTGTGGAAAACGGACTGCACAATTCGCTAGAAGCGGCTGCATTTGGAATGCCAATTGCCTTTGGACCCAAACTCAACAGGTTTCCTGAAGCCCAAGAGTTGGTTCAAAAAGAAATAGGATTTATAATTAACTCAGCAAATGAATTCAGTGCCTGGCTAAAACATGTTGTAGAAAACACAGATTATACTGCTAATGTTGCGAAAAAAAGTAGAGATTTTGTTGCCTCAAATAAAGGAGCCACTGAAATCGTTGTCAAAAAAGTGCTCGAAAAAATTAGCTAGTTGTGCTTACTTTTTTCCCTTTTTTCTCTTTCCTGATCCAAGACATTTTTAAGAGAATCAACTCCTGGAGTAGTAATAGGACTTGGAGCTACTTGTTCAACCTGCACTTCTGCCTCTTTTGATTTTGGGTGAATTACACCACATGCAATTAAGAGCAGGCTAATGCTGAACAATAAACTTAAATGTTTGCTGTATACCTTCATCAGATAATAAGTTTACAAAATACATGCCAGGTGGCAAATCCCTTGTATCAAGCGTTAATTGGTTCAAGCCCGGTTTGGCCCAATCTGCTCCAATCAAAGCATGGTATTTTCCATCAATTGCATACAATTCCATCCTCAATAATTTCTTCTGCTTTGATTCAAACTCAAAATTTATTTCTTCTGAAACCGGATTTGGATAGGCCTTACCCACAAATTTTTCTTGGCTATTTTGTGCAATTATTCCAGATAAAGGATCATTGGTTTTTACCCTTCCAATCCATGAACGGTATTGGTTTCCTATTGTACCCCAAGAGCCATTCATCCAGGCCACACCTAGTTCATTGTACTTTTTCTGAATACCAGTATAATCTCCCCAACGCTCTAAATTCCCTCCTTGATACCTAAAATCACCTTCTCCTTTTTTCACAAAAACAGGACCAGAAACATTGAAATTCCTATCTACATAAACTACAGAAGTTCCTGGGAATTGCTTGCTGGATACATGAGAAAATGTGATCATGCTGCTATGGTCGCCATTTTGACCCGAACCTACATAGGCAATGCTTGGGTAGCCATAGTCTAAGGTATCTGATGAAATAATACTTGCCTCTAAACGCGGTGTAGCAGTCCATATTTCATGTATGCGGCCAAAATATACTGCCGGACTAAACAAATTTGTATCTATGGTATTACCAACATAACTAATCACCCCATTTTCATACATTGCACTTAAAACGCGGGCATCATTGGTTTGCAATTTAACTGCATTTGGCTGAATGGCATTTGGCTGCAAACCATAAGTTAAAGGGCTTCTTAAAACTCGGGTTGTTAAAGTTGCAGTGCCAGATTTAATGGTATTGCTAATATAATGAACAAATACAGTATCGTTCATTTTATCGGAAGGCCTATGAGATAAAAAATAAGCCCCAGGACCATAAAGCCTAGAACCACCTTTTGCCGGGCAAAGACTCCAAATTGGCTTACCATTATATCTAATATTGTTATAAACTTTCTGAGGCAAAGAATCTCCCGAATAGCCTTTCATTTTATCTACCTGCCAAATATAGGATTCTATGAATCCCTCCTGCCATGAACCGTTATCTTTTAACCTATTTACGGTAATAAACAGCTCGTCTTTGCTTAATGAAACAATTGGATAATCACTCCAACTGCTATCGCCTGATACATTTCCCGGCAATTGATATAAATTCCAAGTTTTAGTTGGGTCATTAGTGGTAGAAAATCCAATGATAATTCTGGTATCTTCACTAGTAGACCCTTGCAAAAAAACCAATATAAACCTATCCATTTCTGGATCGTATATAGTTCTTGGATCATAGGTTCTATCTAAAACGCCAAGCACTTTACCAAATGCAGACAATGTTCTCCCAAAAAGATATTTACCTGTATCATTATACACTTGAAAATTTGTGTTCACACAACTAATCATCATGCCATTATTGCCTATTGAAAAATCGTTATCGTTTGGCGCACCCTGACTAACATTAGCAGAAAAACTCCTGCTTACAGTTGGTGCAACTGCGGCGGCTTTTTTATATAATGCTGGCTGTTTATTAATCTTGGTTCTTTGCAGATCCAGTGATAATTTCTGCTGCTGAAAATCGGAAAGTGGAGAAGGGATTGACTTAATATTCGCAATATGAACCTCAGGTAAAACTGGCAATTCTGTTAGGTTTACGCGAGCTCCTAATGCAGAAACCCTATCTATCGTTTTATAGGTAAATAAATCATCTTGCTGTGCATTTACAGATATAAAACTAAAAATTAAAAGGAAACTTAAATAAATTTTTTTCATGATGCCATTCATTTTTCTTACGGCAAGTTAACTAAAAGTATTGAGCTTGCAAAAAACTAAAATTAGGATTGTATCAGGATCGTTTTTTCTTTCTTACTCGTTATTTTCCCAATTGGTTCAACACTGTTAACTCCATTTAATTGTAGTATTTCTTGAACCAATAATAATGATTCTGGGGCTATTGCAATCAGCAAACCACCACTTGTTTGAGGATCATTCAACACTTGAAATGATGGCATATCCGCAATGCCTTCCACACTTTTTTCGTAAGCATTCCAATTTCTGTAGGTGTTATCAGGAATAATATTTTGTGTTAAATATTCTAATAAAAAATCAAATTTAGGCACCTTACCCCAATTCAATTCTGCAGAAAATTCTGTACCACACATTTCTATTAAATGGCCCAATAAACCAAATCCTGTTACATCTGTTAACGCATGAACAGCTATTTGTTCGGCCAAAACTTCACCTACCTTATTCAGACTGCACATAGATTTAATTGCTGCTGCTAAATGAGCTTCTTGCACTAAACCCCTTTTTGTTGCTGTTGCAATTATTCCTGTGCCAAGTGGCTTAGTTAATAGCAATAAATCGCCAACTCTTGGAGTATTGTTTCTTTTTAAATATTCGGTTCGAACCAAACCTGTAACAGTTAAACCAAAAAGCGGCTCCTTACTATCTATGCTATGTCCGCCCGCAATAGGAATACCAGCTTCCTTGCAAATATCTTTTGCCCCACTCATTACCTTATTAGCAAGCTCTAGAGGCAAAGTACCAATTGGCCAGCCTAGAAGTGCGTTTGCAAAAATTGGCTTACCTCCCATCGCATAAACATCACTAATGGCATTAGCTGCTGCTATCTTACCAAAGTTATAAGCATCATCTACAATTGGCATAAAAAAATCAACTGTATTAATAATTGCCTGCCCATTGCCAATATCCCAAACAGCTGCATCATCATTGCTGTGGTTGCCAACAAGCAACTCCTTAAATTGTGTTTCACTTCTTTCAGTTAAAATAAGCGCTAGGTCTGCCGGCGCCATTTTGCAACCACAGCCTGCGGAATGCGAGTATTTAGTAAGTTTATGCTC
>JBILJL010000178.1:0-5221 GCA_044377255.1 Bacteroidia bacterium | reverse complement strand
ATGCGGTGCATGATCTGTTGCCAATACATCTATTCTGTTGTCAATTACTGCTTGTAATATGGCATCCCTATCACTTGCTTGCTTAACTGCAGGGTTCCATTTAATTAAATTGCCTTTGGTTTTATAATCTTCCTGGCTGAACCAAAGATGATGCACACAAGCTTCTGCGGTTATTTTCTTTTGAACCAAGGGTAGGGTATTATCAAAAAGACTCAATTCTTTAGCTGTACTAATATGTAAAATATGCAAACGAGTACCATGCTTTTTAGCCAAGCCAACTGCAAAGGAAGACGACAAATAACAAGCTTCTTCGCTCCTTATCATTGAATGGTAAGTGGCATCAATATTTTCTCCGTATTTGGCAATTACTTCAGCTTGGTTTTTCTTTACCAATGGATCATCTTCGCAATGGGTAGCAATTAGAGTTTTAACCTCACTAAAAATTGCCTCTAACGATTTAGGATTGTCAACCAACATATCGCCTGTGCTTGAACCCATAAATATTTTTACGCCACAAATTTTGCTTTGATCTACTTTTAATAACTCTTCTAAATTGTGATTGGTGGTGCCCATAAAGAAACTATAGTTTGCCAAACTACATTGTGCAGCCCTACTATATTTTTGCTCTAGTAACTCAATGGTAGTAGCACTTGGCGAAGTATTGGGCATTTCCATATAGGAAGTTATTCCACCAGCAACTGCAGCTTTTGCTTCTGTGTAAATTTCTCCTTTATGGGTTAATCCCGGTTCTCTAAAATGTACTTGGTCATCAATTAAACCTGGTAATAAGTATTTTCCTTCAGCATTAATAACTGTATCAGCAGGCATATTAATTCCTTGTCTGGCAATCTTTTCTATAAAATTGCCTTTTATATAAACATCAGCATGAAAGATTTCTCCCTCATTAATCAATTTTGCATTTCGTATTAATGTAGTTTTCATTGTTGAGCGAATTTACTCATTTAACCTTAAATGAAAAAAAATTTATAACTTTTTTACTGACTGCTTGTGCTTACATTTGCCACCTAAAATAATAATTTGACTCGGTCTCCTAAATTTATTGCTTGGCTTGCCTTTGCAGCCGTTTCCATTTTTTGGGGAACCACCTTTTTGGCAATTAGCATTGGTGTTAAAACTTTCCCACCAATACTCATGGCTGCTTTTAGACATAGTATTGCTGGTATTATTTTACTCTCATTTTTCTTACTTCATGGCTATAAAATTCCCAATTGGAAATCGTTAAAAACCTTTGGCCTCAATGGTATTCTGATGTTGGCAGGTGGCAATGGTATCATAAGTTGGGGCATGCAATATGTTGGTTCAGGACTAACAGCGCTCATTTGTGCACTTACACCTGTTTGGATTGTTATAATCAATAGGGTTTCTGGAAACCAAGAAAAATTGCATCCTTATGCCGTTCTGGGTTTTGTTATTTGTTTGTGCGGACAATTTTTTTTATTCAAGGATAAAATAAAACTATTTGATGACCCCATGTTTGTTTGGGGTATTTTGGCCGTTGTATTATCCAATTTTTTCTGGGCATTGGGTACCGTTTATTCTAAGAACCACAAAACAAATGAGCATCCATTATTTGCCTCCGCCTTGCAAATGATACCAGGAGGAGCACTACTTTTTATCATTTCATTTTTTAGGGGCGAAATGCAGCATGTTGCACCATCCTCCGAAGCTATTTGGGCCTTGGCTTACCTCATTGTTTTTGGGTCAATACTTGCCTACGGTTCATACATGTATGTTATCAAACAATTGCCTGCAACCATTGTATCTACTTATGCTTATATCAACACCATTGTGGCTATTATTCTGGGTTGGTTTTGGTTGCACGAGGCTTTAGATACCTCCACAATTATCTCAGTTATTTTAACAATAATTGGTGTTTTTTTGGTAAGCAAAAATTCCTAAGACTGTTTGAACCTAAATTATAGGTTCACAAGGTAAAAGTATATGGGCATGCCAAAGGTAATGTTAAACGGAAAAGTTACAGCCAAGGCCATTGGAAGAAAAAGTCCTGGATTTGCCTTTGGAACAGCAATTTTTATAGCAGCTGGCACCGCAATATAACTGGCACTTGCAGCCAATACTGCTAACATAAACCTATTGCCAATATCGGCCGTAATGGTACCGCTAATAAGTGCAATAAAGCAGCCATTTACCAAAGGAATAATTAAGGCAAAAATTAGCAGAAACCAACCTTGTTTAAAGAAATCATTCAACTTCCTTCCACTTTGAATACCCATATCCAATAAAAACAAAGCTAGAAAACCCTTAAACAAATCTGTGGTAAATGGCTTTATACCTTGAGCTTGTTGATCGCTAGCAATGAATCCAATAACTAAACTTCCTAAAATTAATAGTACACTTCCATTGGTAAACGAATGACCAATAATGCTGCCAATTCCCTTAGACTGTTTATCGCCTTTATTGAATTGCCTGATCAATATTACTCCTATAACAATTGCAGGGGCTTCCATTAATGCCATAATCGCTACCATGTGTCCGCCAAAGTTTAATTGTTGTGATTCCAAAAATGAGGCAGCTGTTACAAAAGTTACTGCACTTACACTTCCATAGGAAGCTGCAATTGCACCTGCATCTTCTACACTTAATTTTCTTTTTAATATAAAAAAGGTATAAAATGGAATAATGCTGGCGGCGGCTAATCCTAAAACAACCGACCAAATAATTTCGCTCCCAATGGAGCTATGCGCCAATTCTTGCCCCCCTTTGAAACCAATTGAAAACAACAAATACAAGGAAATGAATTTGGATGAATTAGGCGGTATTTCTAAATCGCTTTTTAAACGAACTGAAAGCACGCCTAAAATAAAAAACATGAATGCAGGATTGGTTAAATTCGTATATAGTAAATCTAAATTCATATCTATAGATATATATTTTTAAATGCCTGCAATAATATATACTTTTTATTGATTAGTTTTATTTATATTTATTATTAGTAGCATAAATAATACTTATGTTTAATTAACTGTTTGAACCAAAAAAACGATTGCTTTTAACATTTAACCAATCAATATAAATACTTAATCGGGCTACTTTGCATAATTTGTATTTACTTGCGGTTATTCAATCATTATAACATGCCCACTTCTTCCAATAAAAATTCGCCTAATTCTCCCATAGAAAAAACAAATTTGCATCCCCGCAATGCTCATAGAAATGGGTATGATTTTGCTGCTTTGTGTGTCACTTCCCCTTCCCTAAAAGCATTTGTGGCACCCAATAAATACGGGAATGAATCTATTGATTTTGCCGACCCAAAAGCCGTTAGAGCGCTAAATTCTGCCTTACTCAAACATTTTTATAAGGTTGATTATTGGGGCATTCCAGAAGGTTATTTGTGTCCGCCAATCCCTGGAAGAGCAGATTACATTCATGCTATGGCAGATATCCTTACCGAATCCAATAAAGGAACCTTGCCTTCAAATATTATAGGTTTAGATATTGGTACTGGCTCCAATATTGTTTATCCATTATTAGGTTATGCCATATATGATTGGAAATTTGTTGGTACCGAAACCGATGAAGTTGCCTTAGAAAATGGCACCCATTTGATTGAAGAAAATCCCGGATTGGCAGATAAAATTAGCCTTCGCAGACAATTCAAAAGCACTTCCTACTTTAAAGGAATTATCACTCCCGATGAGCATTTCGATTTTACCATGTGTAATCCCCCTTTTCACAGCAGTCCGGAGGAAGCCAGAGATGCCTCTATCCGTAAAACTAGCAACCTCAACAAAAGGCAAGTAGAAGAACCTGTGCTTAATTTTGGCGGCAGCAACCACGAGCTCTGGTGCGAAGGCGGCGAAACCCACTTCATCAAAAAAATGATGGAAGAAAGTATTGAATATGGTAGGTCGTGTTTTTGGTTCTCAACCCTTGTTTCTAAAGGTAGTTCTCTCGACGATTTAGGCAGAAGAATAAAGTCATTGCCCATTCAAGATACCCGCCTCATTGATATGAGCCAAGGGCAAAAGCAAAGCCGCTTCATCGCATGGACCTTCCTCACCCGCCCAGAACAAACCCAATGGCGCCAGAAGTTTTGGCAGAAATTAGGTTAAGGTGGCGAATTTTCTTCAACCCCAACAATTTTGCGTTTTCATCAGCTGAAAATATTTAGTGATTTGTGTTTTTTAAATTTGTACTTTAGCTGATAATTTTGATAAAACTAAATATAAAACTAATGAACAGGTTTATTTTTTTGAAACATAAAAAGATTAAGTATTTTGACATTGGAATAGCTTACAAAAAAACTTTCATTTTATGCTCATTATTTCTATGTCACTTTTTATCAAATGGGCAGGATCAAAAATTATCCATTCCCAGTATTTTTTCACCAAAAAATAATGAATTAAATGATAAACTCTATATAAGCGGTACGGGCGTTAAACAAATTACTTTTATGATTTTTAATCGCTGGGGTGAGAGTGTATTTGAGTCAAATGATTTAAGTATTGGTTGGGATGGCACTTTTAAAGGAAAGCCAGTTGAGAATGGAACTTATTTCTATTCTATTTCTGGTAAATTTAAAGATGATTCCAAAATAGATCAGAAAGGAACTATTACTTACTTATCTGATGCAAATGGTAAAAAAAATAACTTTAAAGAAAAACGTAATCCAGTTATTGATCAAGCAGCAAGTTCTAAAATGAATTTATATGGTAACAATGATAAAATAGATAATCAAGTTAAAAGCTCTGAACTAGTTATCAATTCGACTAGTATTGTAAAAACAGATATGTCTATTGCTGAAAAGGCAAAGCAAAATGTTGAACAAAAAATTAATGAATGGCAGCAGAAAGGTGAATTTGAAAAAGTTTCTGATTATAAATTACGGGTAAACGAAAATACACGAAAACAAAAAATAGACAAGTTTCAGGTTGATGCTGTGATTGAACTTAAAAGACAATACTCTGAAAGTGTCAATTTTAAAGATATAAAATTAGGTATTTATGATGCTGAAAACGAGTGTTTTTTGCTGAGTTCTTCTATGCTTAATGAATTTGTAGTTCCTGTAAAACAGATGGAGGCGCCAGATTTTAAGCAAAATTTTAGTTCAATGAAATTTCAAAATCCAGATTTTGCTATTATCAATGATAAATTTGTTTTATCACGTTTAGAGATAAATGGGCTTGATAATAAAAATTATTTTTATGATAGTAAAAACACAACAACCTATTCTTTA
>JBILJL010000177.1:0-5230 GCA_044377255.1 Bacteroidia bacterium | reverse complement strand
TACCTAGATAAGGCTCGTAATGGCTATCGTTTAGGACATGGTACCATTTTAGATGGCATGGTAAAAGACGGTTTGTGGGATGTTTACAATGATTACCACATGGGAAATGCAGCTGAATTGTGTGCCAGAGAGTATAAATTTACTCGTGAAGACCAAGATGCATTTGCCATTGAAAGTTATACCAGAGCTCAAAATGCTTACGCAAAAAATGCTTTTGCAGATGAATTGGTTTCTGTTGAAATTCCTCAAAGGGGCAAAGATCCAATTGTAGTAAGTGTGGATGAAGAATATACCAAAGTTAATTTTGATAAATTAAAAACGTTAAAATCAGCTTTTGAAAAGGAAGGTACCATTACTGCAGCAAATGCATCTAAGTTAAATGATGGTGCAAGTGCTTTGGTATTGATGAGCGAAGAAAAAGTAAAAGAATTAGGCTTAAAGCCATTGGCAAAAATTATTGCTTTTGCAGATGCAGCTCATGCGCCTGAATGGTTTACAACAGCTCCAGCTTTGGCAGTGCCAAAAGCATTGAAATGGGCTGGTGTTGATATTAAGGATGTAGATTTCTTTGAATTGAATGAAGCATTTTCAGTAGTTGGTTTGGTTAATACCCAATTATTAGGAATTGATGCCAACAAAGTAAATGTGCGCGGTGGCGCGGTAGCTTTAGGACATCCATTGGGAAGTTCTGGATCTCGTATCGTGGTTTCTTTGGCACATATATTAAAAGCCGAAGGTGGAAGATATGGTGTAACTGGAATTTGCAACGGCGGCGGCGGAGCCTCTGCAATTGTGATTGAAAACGTAAAATAATTTTAAACCTTAAAGCAACGAAGCAACAATTTATTGATCGCTTCGTTGCTTTTTTATTTAATACGAAATTCAAGGCCACCAAGGCACCAAGTTTTTTGAAAGAAAAAATATGGCCACCAAGGCTCCAAGACCCCAAGTTTTTTGAAATAAAAACTTCTTAAAAAAAACAACTCAGTGCCTTGGAGCCTTGGTGGCAAAAAAAAATGAACTTTGTGCCTTGGAGCCTTGGTGGCAATAAAATAAACTTATGAAATATAAAAAGTATCTAGTTTTAATGATTGCATTTTTGGGAGTAACATTTTTTGTTAATGCACAGAAGCAAAAGCAAAAACTTGATTCGCTTTCATTAGACTCATTAAGGGATTACGAAATACGGTTAAGCGGACTTTGCTATAGCATGGTGCGCGATTTTGAGGAGGATGCACGCATCACTTCGGGTAAGAATTTTATCAGGCAAATGGGTAGAGCCTTAAAGGTTAGTAACTCGTATTACTACCCATTTGATTCACTTAAAAATGTCATGATATTGCATGCTCCCGACGATTTATTTAGGATCATTACTTGGAATGTAGCCACCAATGATGAGAAGTTTAGGTATTTTGGGGTGATCCAAATGAATCCAGAAAAGTTGGTAAAGCTCAATAAAAAGGAAGTGTTGTTTGAAAATATTTATCCTTTGATAGATAGAAGCGATAGCATTGAAAATTTTCTTTTTAAACAGTTACCGCCTAATTTTTGGTTTGGCGCTACTTACTACAAAATGGTAAAAACTACCTTTAATAAAGCCGATTATTATACCCTTTTAGGATGGGATGGCGCAGGTGCAGAAACCAATAGAAAAGTGGTAGATGTTATCCGTTTTCAAAAAGGTCAGCCCGTATTTGGTGCACCCATTTTTGATTTAAAACGTAAGGCAACTTATTCACGTTTGGTTTATGAATTCAATAACCAAGCTACCATGACCTTGCGCTATGATGAAAAGCGCAAGTACCTTATTTACGAAAACATAGTTCCCGATAAGCCCGAAAATGCAGGCTTATTTCAATACTATTATCCCGATGGTAGCTTTGATTACCTCATTTGGAAAAATGGCGTTTGGGAAAAGCAAGCTGGGTTTTTGGAAAATTAAAAAGGGCATCAGGCTACTAGCCTCTGGCAGCTGGCAAAAATGAAATTGCTAGAAGCCAGAGGCCAGCTGCTAATTCTTCGCAGCACGCGAGAGGCGGTCGTTGATGGCTCTGCCTAGGTGTTCGCTGGGAAATATTTCCGCTACAATTAATTTTACATTGAGCGCATCGGCTTGGCGAATGGCGGCAAATAATTTTTGTGCGGCTTCTGCTAAATTGCCTTCAGGAGATAGAATAAATTGCCGGGTTAATGGCAAGTGTTTATTGAAATTGTTGAATCCAATAAAGACCATTTCGTTGTAATTGTATTGTGTTAAAAAATCTTCGGGCTGACCCAAGCGCAGCGCTGTTTTTGGTGCATAATGTTTGCTCAACATGCCGGGGGCAATAGGGTTCTCGTTGTTGATGAGTTTGCTTTGGTCTAATTTTACACCAAGCACATCTTCAATTGCCTCCACAGAAAGGCCACCAATGCGCAATAATTGAGGAACAGGGTTTACAAAAGATACTATGGTAGATTCTATGCCAATAGCACAATCACCTCCATCCAAAACGCCTCCAATGAGGTGTCCTAATTGTTGGTTAACATGTTCTGCAGCGGTAGGACTAACAGTTCCAGATAAATTAGCACTCGGCGCTGCAAGCGGGAAATTGAGCATACCTAGCAATTCCAAAGTAAGTGCATGGTTAGGGATTCTTATGGCCACAGATGAATGTCCTGCTGTTACAATATCTGGTATTTGCACTGATTTAGGCACCACAAAAGTTATTGGTCCGGGAGAGTAAATTTTTGCCAATTTCAAAGCCAACTCCGGCAATTGAATTCCCCAATTTTGAAAACGCTCCATTGAATTGCTATGAAGAATCAGCGGATTAAACTGAGGCCTATTTTTTACCTCATATATTTTTGCAATGGCATTTCCATCAAATCCATTCGCCGCCAAACCATATACCGTTTCGGTAGGTATGGCAAGCAATTGGCCAGCTTCTAGGATTCGTTTTGCTTCTTGCAGGGAGGTGATAATCATAAGTTTTACAACAAAGCAACAAAGGAACAATTTTTTTTACCACCAAGGCACAAAGGCTCGAAGATTTTTTTACTACAAAGTAACAAAGGAACAATTTTTTTGCCACTCCTTGGGCGCCGTAGCCTTTGGCGAAGGTGTCAAGGCACAAAGGCACCATGTTTTTCTAAAATAGTAAAAAACTCTTTGTGTGCTCTGTGCTATTTTCTCAGTGCTCTTTGTGGTTAATGAAAATATACTTCAACCACAGAGATCACTATGTAAAGCCATATAGATTATTTTTCACTATTGGTTTTCCACTTTTATTTAGCTAAACCTGGGTGATACCACTAGGTCTTTCGACCCGGGTGTGTAAACATAAAATCCTTCGCCAGATTTTGCACCTAAGATACCGGCAGTAACCATGTTTACCAATAGTGGACTAGGAGCATATTTTGAATCTCCAAGGCCATCGTATAATACATTCATAATGGCCAAGCAAACATCTAATCCAATAAAATCTGCTAATTGTAAGGGTCCCATTGGGTGAGCCATACCAAGCTTCATTACTGTGTCAATTGACTCAACCGAGCCAACACCACTTTGCAAGCAAATAATGGCTTCATTAATCATTGGCATTAAAATACGGTTTGCTATAAAGCCGGCATAATCATTTGCCTCTGCAGGAATTTTACCAATTGCTTTTGATAAGTTAACAACGGCTAAACTCACTTCTTTTGAAGTTTTATAACCATTGATTATTTCAACCAATTTCATTACAGGAACTGGGTTCATAAAATGCATACCAATAACTTTTTCTGGGCGCTTAGTCACACTTGCTATTTTGGTAATTGAAATAGAAGAAGTGTTTGAAGCCAAAATGCAATGTTCTGGTGCATATTCATCAATTTGCTTAAAAATATCTAATTTGATATTGATGTTTTCACTCGCTGCTTCAACTATTAAATCAGCATTGGCACTGGCCTCTTTTAGGCTGGTAAAGGTGGTAATATTGGCAAGCGTAGAAGTTTTAACCTCTTCAGTAATACTTCCTTTTGTTACCATTCTATCTAAGTTTTTGCCAATAGTTTCTATGGCTTTTTTTAATTGAGTTTCGTTTACATCAATTAAATTTACTTTGTAATTGTTTTGCGCAAACACATGTGCTATACCATTGCCCATTGTGCCTGATCCGATTACAGTTATGTTTTTCATTGTTTTTAAATTGCAGCGCAAATGTAAAAAAGCAATTCCATTAAAAAAGTTTTATTGGTCATCATTTTATATCAACTAAAAAACTATTTTTGTAAATACTATGTTAAAAAAATATATTCTCTTGTTTTTTAGTTTGTTAGCTTTGTTTTCTTCGGCTCAAAACAATTCTTGTCCAACTGTACTTTCTTATGATCAAATACAGAAATTACAGGCATTTCAGCAACGTTTAGAAAATGGCGAGGTAGTTTTAAATAAAAAGGCTATTAAATATGTACCGGTTAAGATTCATATAATTGGCAATAAAAATGGCATTGGCTATTATCCAGTTTCTTTTTTGTTGCAAACCTTGTGCGAATTAAACACGCGATTTATACCAACAGGATTTCATTTTTTCTTATCCGGTGTTGTTTCATATATAAACGACGATGAGCTATACCAAGGTAATTCTGATGCCATTTGGAATAGGGCAGGCGATTACAAAGATCCAAAAGCAGTAAATATTTTTTTTCATGGTGCGGGTATGGAATGGTGCGGCGTTTATTTTGGCGGGGTAGATGTTATTTTTATCAAGAATTCTTGTCAGTTAACCAATGCCACCACTTTAACCCATGAGCTCGGACATTTTTTTACTTTACCACATACATTTTATGGTTGGGAAGGTGGAAATACACCAAGCAATATTGAAAAAATTGATGGCAGCAATTGCCGTTCTGCTGGAGATGGTTTTTGCGATACCAAAGCAGATTATGTGTCTGTTCGTTGGAGTTGCCCACTGTTCAGCAATTTAAAGGATCCCAATGGTGTAATTTTTAAACCAGATAGTTCTATTTACATGAACTATGCCTCAGATAATTGTCATAGTCGTTTTAGCAATGAACAAATGTTGGCCATGCAAAATGATTTACAAGGAAGAAATATTGCAGTTCCTACGGTTGATTTGCGCAGTTTGCCAGCACCGCAAAAAATAGCGCCATTACCAGGAGCAACTAACATAAATGCCAATGAGGTAAAATTAAATTGGCGGGCAGTGCCAGGTGCATTTGCTTACCATTTGCAAATTGCTCGTTTTGG
>JBILJL010000006.1:0-22647 GCA_044377255.1 Bacteroidia bacterium | reverse complement strand
ATTGACCTAAGTCTCAATTCTGAAGCTATTTTTGAGGGATCGCGACATCCTTTATCAATTGTTGAAAATGAGGTAATAGAAATATTTAAAAAATTAGGATTTGTATATGCAGAAGGACCAGAAATAGAGGACGATTGGCATAATTTTTCAGCATTAAATTTTCCAGCAAATCATCCAGCTAGGGATATGCAGGATACTTTTTTTATTTCTGATGACATTGCTTTAAGAACGCATACTTCTTCTGTTCAAGTGAGGTTAATGGAAAAGCAGTCTGTTCCAATAAGGGCTATTATGCCTGGTAGGGTTTATAGAAATGAAGCAATTTCGGCTCGAGCCAATTGTTTTTTTCACCAAATAGAAGGCATTTATATTGATGAAAAGGTAAGTTTTGCGGATTTAAAACAGACCTTATATTATTTTATTCAAGAGTTATTTGGTCAAGATGTCCAAGTTAGGTTCAGACCGAGTTATTTTCCATTTACAGAACCGAGTGGAGAAATGGATATTAGTTGTTTGTTGTGCAAGGGAAAAGGATGTAATGTTTGTAAGCAAACGGGTTGGTTGGAGATTTTGGGATGTGGCATGATTGATCCAAATGTATTACAAGCAAGTGGAATAGATCCTGAAAAATACAGTGGATTTGCTTTTGGGATGGGTATTGAAAGAATTGCCATGTTAAAATATGAGGTAAAAGATTTAAGAACGTATTTCAATAATGATGTTAGGTTTTTGAATCAGTTTAGTGCAGAATAAATAAAAAAATAATTATGAATAAAGGACCAATTTCTCAATTTATTGAGACACATTACAAGCATTTTAATGCAGCAGCTTTGGTGGATGCAGCAAAAGGTTATGAGACCCATTTAACCGAAGGTGGTAAAATGATGATTACTCTTGCAGGAGCAATGAGTACAGCTGAACTTGGTAAATCATTGGCAGAAATGATTAGACAAGGTAAGGTAGATATTATTTCATGTACTGGAGCAAATTTGGAAGAAGATATCATGAATTTGGTGGCACATTCGCATTACAAGCGTGTACCAAATTACAGGGATTTGTCGCCACAGGATGAATGGGATTTGTTAGAAAATCATTACAACCGAGTTACAGATACTTGTATACCAGAAGAAGAAGCCTTTAGGAGGTTACAAAAGCATATTCATAAAATCTGGAAGGATGCGGATACAACTGGAGAACGATTTTTCCCGCATGAATTTATGTACAAAATTTTATTGAGTGGTGAATTAGAGCAATACTATGAAATTGACCCTAAGAACTCTTGGATGTTAGCAGCTGCAAAAGCTAATCTGCCAATAGTGGTTCCAGGTTGGGAGGATTCTACTATGGGAAATATCTTTGCTTCATACGTGATAAAAAATGAAATCAAGGCTACTACTATGAAATCTGGAATAGAGTATATGGCTTGGTTGGCAGATTGGTATGTAAAAAACTCAGAAGGAAAAGGAGTAGGCTTTTTCCAAATAGGTGGTGGTATTGCTGGAGATTTCCCAATTTGCGTTGTGCCAATGCTTTATCAAGATATGGAAATGGAGAATATTCCATTTTGGAGTTATTTCTGTCAAATTAGCGATTCAACCACATCATATGGATCATATAGTGGGGCAGTACCAAACGAAAAAATTACTTGGGGTAAATTAGATATTCATACGCCTAAATTTATTGTGGAAAGTGACGCTACCATTGTTGCGCCGCTTATTTTTGCTTGGATTTTGGGTTGGTAAAAAATTTTCGCGGCCTTCGGCCGTACATTATTTTTAAAACCTCTTACAATTTTGTAGGAGGTTTTTTTATGTGAGGATTTGAATATCAAACTAAGATATTAGGCCATTTTTAAGCGATTTAAACGAATAAAACACATTTGAAACAAAGTGGTAAAAACAAAAATTAAAAGACAACAGAGCTTATAAAATAAGCCGCCACAACAGTTACAATTGCAGTGGTTACACCAGGGATCATGAAACTATGATTGAGCAAGTATTTGCCAACTTTTGTGCTGCCTGTTTTATCAAAGTTAATTGCTGCAATAATTGTAGGGTAACTTGGTATAAAGAATATTCCCGCAACGGCCGGATACATAAAAATTAAAGATGGTTGAAGTAGCCCTAATTTGATACCCAGGGGCATGATTGACTTTACTGTTGAGGCCTGACTGAATAACAAAGCAGCCATGAAAAATAGGGCAACAGCAAAGATCCAACTATATTGACCAACAACCCCTTGCAAACCATTTATCAAAACACTTTGATTTGCTTGAATAAATGTGTTGCTCATCCAAACAACCCCAAAAATACTCACCACGGCCTCTGTTCCTGCTCTGAATATGCTGCTTTTGGCGATATCTGGCGCTTTTACCTTTGCTAAAAGCACATTAACAAGTACCACACAAAGCATGATTAATTGAATATTTTTTTCCATAGAAATATGAAGTGTTTTTTCAAAATATTCTTTGTTAGCCGGAAAAATAATTCCCATTATAACTACAGCAATCACACCTAAAAGGAAAACCAGTACCGACAATTTAGACTCTAAAGAAAACACTTTCGTTGCTGTTTCTTGATTACCTTCAATACTCTTTTTGAATTCTGGGTCTTTTAATTTTTCTTGGTATTCTAAATCATCTTTTAAATCTTTACCTAGAGAATTGGCTACAAAAGCACCAACAGCAAGGCCTACAATACACGCAGGCACACAAACCTTCAAAATGTCTAAAAGACCATAGGTGTTGCCTTCAATGCCATTAAGTTCATTGAGCAGGGCCACTGTTGCGGCTGAAATAGGGCATGCAATGATACCAAAGTCGGACGCGATCACAGAAATACTTAAAGGTCTTTCTGGTCTGATACCTGTTTTAGCAGAAACCTCAGCAATGATGGGCAGAATAGAATAGGTGATATGCGCGGTACCAGCAAGGGTAGTAAAAAGGAAAGTTACAGATGGCCCAATAAATGTTATCAGAGAAGGTTTTTTGCGAATTAATTTTTCTGCAAGGCTAACCATATAATCCATACCTCCAGCCACTTGCATAGATGCAGCGGCAGTAACAACGCATAGAATGATTAACATCACCTCAATAGGAGGGTTGCCAGCTGGCATGCCAAAACCATAAACAAAAATAAGTGTACCTAAAGCACCCATTATACCAAGGCCAATGCCTTTTAGTTGCGCACCTATTAAAATAAATGCTAGTAACAAAATTAGTTGAATCCAAAACATCGTTTTTCCTTATTAAGACCGAACAGTCAATAATTATTTCATTTGCATTGGTTTGATATTCGAAAAACCATATAAATATAAAAACCAAATATGAGACTATTCCCTCAAAAAAGAAAACACGAACCTAGATAAATGGCATCATTTCTTGCTGGAGTTTCATGGCCTCTTTGGTCGCATCCTCAGCAAAATTTAGCCCAGATGAAGCGTAAATAATACTTCTAGAGGCATTTATGAGTAATCCGATTTCCTTTGATTTGCCATATTTTACGACTTCCTGTAGGCTGCCACCTTGGGCGCCAACACCAGGAACAAGGAGGAAGTGATTAGGGGCATGTTTGCGAATGATGCTAAACTCCTGAGGTTTTGTTGCACCAACAACAAACATGAGGTTTTCTTCTGAGCCTATTTTACAGGTATTTTCAAGTACATGCTCAAATAAAAATTTGCCGCCAATTTTTTGTTGCTCATAATCTGTACTACCAGGGTTTGAGGTCAGAGCCAAAACGACACCCCATTTGCCGGGATATTGAAAAAAGGGGGCTATTGAATCATTGCCCATATATGGGGCAAGGGTAACAGAATCGGCGTTGAGCGTTTCAAAAAACGCTTTTGCATATTGGTTGCTGGTATTACCAATATCTCCGCGTTTTGCATCGGCAATGGTAAAGCAATCTTTGGGAAGATAATCAAAGGTACGTTGCATGCTTTCCCAGCCTTTTGCGCCCATTGCTTCAAAGAAGGCGGTATTTATCTTGTAGGAAACACAATAATCTTTTGTAGCGTCTATAATAGCTTTGTTAAAGCTAAAAATGGGATCAGGTTCAGACAATAAGTGTTTTGGAATTTTTGTAATATCTGTATCAATACCAACACAGAGAAAAGATTTTTTGCGTTGAATTTCTGAGATAAGTTTTTGGCGAGTATACATATTAGAAAATAATGTTAACAGTAACTACAAAATTATTGAGCATTCCGTTGTTATTTAGTGGTTTTGCGCTTTCTGGCCAGTCTTGCCCAAGGTTTAAGTTTCTCAGGCCATATTTAGCTGAACCTTGAAGGGCAAAAAACGGAAATTGATATTGGTAAGCAATGAGTGGAGCCCAATCATTTTTATCTAATTTTGGCGATGCACCTAAAGGATAGCTACCATAATCGACATACATGTATGAATTAATTAAACTTGAATATTGAACACCAGCACCAAAGCGGTGTTTGCTTTTTATAGAGAATCTTTTAAAAACCATGAAAGGAAAGTCCAAATAAAGCAGCTTAATGGAGCTTATTTCTCCCGCTTGTGCAACAAAATTACCACCCCTAAAAGAAATATGAGCCTCTTGTTGAATAGACCACCCAGATTTAAAGTTAAAGCGACCATATGCGCCCCCTAAAAGACCAATCAAAGGCCTGTTTTCTGGCAATGCGGTTCCCAAAAGCGAGCTTACCTGCATACCCATTACTATTCCAAATCTAGATTTTTCATCGTTTGACGGTTTGACCCAATAATTAGGTTCGTCGTCATAATCTGTGCTGTCTTCTTGTGCAAAAACGGCACTGTAACTTAGTAAAAGTAAGAAAAGCAGAATTGGCTTTAAGCGCATGTTACAAAACTATGTTTTAGTAACGTGAAATAGCCGAAAAAATTCCAAATTAATTCATAAAAATTATTTGACCTTATATCGCCAACGCTGCACATCGTATCCAGCGAAGTAGCCAACGGCACCACCAACAATATTGGTTGGAAGGTTAGCAGGCGGCACTTGAAATGGTCCGGGAATTCCGGGGCTTTGATTGTTAAATGCGGTAATAAAAGCATTCATTTTTTTATCAATGGACCTGAAAATGGCAATATATTCATCACCTGAGTTAAAGCGGGCGAAGGGGATTTCAAAATTAAATTGCGCATTTATTGGCGTAATGCTGTTATCGAAAAGAATTTTATTTCCATCAAATGAATCTCGTTGAACGATAGTATCAAAATAGCCATTTACATAATAAGTATATTTTGTTAATGGTCGGTCATCAAAGGCGGAATAACCCACTGAATAGCCGGCGGGAAGGAAACCCTCTTCCTCTTTCCAAGTTTGAAAGAAGCTATCTACCCTAAACATTCTTTCAATTTTGGTAGTAGCAGTATATATTTTATTATCGTAATTTACAGATAGCGAATAAACAGAATCGGTTTTGCCAACGTAACCAATTGAAGGCCTATATAGGTCTTGCGAAGGATTATAGGTAAAGGGTACCCCATTAACATTCACAACAGCATTGGTTACTTTTGGGGGATTACCAGCCACAAAATAATTGGTACTTAAACTTAGTTTAACATATGAACTATCTACTTCGGTTGTAACCTCTGCCTCGACTACTAAAATTGGATCGCGGTCTTCTACTTCAATATCAATTTTTTCCTTGCAACTCGATAAGATAAGTATGATTGCCATGAGGCTCAATAGTATATTTTTCATTATTGGGATAATATTTAGAATTTGAAATTATAGGTAATTGAAGGAACAAATGTGAAGAGGTACCATTTTTGCACAACAGGCAAATTATTAACTGTTTCGTAGCTAAGGGTATAGGCGTTTCTTCTGCCATAAACATTATAAACGGCAATAACCAAATCACTTTCGTTTTTATAAACCCTACCAGGCCTTTTCTTTCTGCCAATAGTTAAGGATAAGTCGGCGCGGTGATATGCCGGGAATCTTGCGCTGTTTCTGGCACCATAATAAATAGAAGGCTGGGAGCCGCCAAAAACGGTATACTTTTGGCTTGCCTGTGTAAAGGCTTCACCAGTGGCATATATAAAATTACCAGATAGACTCAAGCGCTCTGTTAATTCGCGGTTTATAACTACTGTTAGGTAATTTGTTCTATCGAAACGGAAAGAATACCAATTGTTTTGATTGATATTATCTGCTTGGCGCTCACTTTTTGATAAAGTATACCCAATCCAACCTGTTGTTTTTCCTGTTTGTTTGCGCACAAAAATCTCTAAACCATAAGCCCTGCCTTGGCCAGCAACCACTTGTCCTTCAATTGCTTCATTGAAATCAATTTCTGCACCATCTCTGAGCTCAACCGTATTTTTCATTTTTTTGTAATAGGTTTCTGCCGAAAATTCAATGGCATTGTCCATAAAGTTTTTGAAATAGCCGATAGCTACTTGATCGGCCATTTGGGGTTTGATGTAATTGTCGCTAGGAGTCCAAAATTCTTGGCCAGTAGAGGCAGTGATATTTTGAATAAGGTGCATGTATTGATACATGCGATTATATGAGCCCTTAATTGAGCTAGTTGAATTAAGCAGGTAGGTTGCATTTAGTCTTGGTTCAAACCCTACATTGGTGTTATAAATTTCACCTTTGGCATAATTTGTATATTTATTGCTTTCGAATGGCGCTTGTTTGATAAATCCGTTTTCAACAATTGTTGGATTTCCATCTACATAATTAAGGCTTCTTCCCTCACCGATGTTTGAAAATATTGAAACACGTGCACCGTATTCTGTGGTTAATCTTGAACCCAATTTAATGCTGTGTGAGGCATATAGGTCTTGCTCAATAGCTCTTTTTTTAGGAAGCGCATCTGAGGCAACAATAGAAGCACTGGTAATTGGGTCAATTTTACCCGGAAGGAAAACAAAATTATTGACCTTGGCACCAAATTTTACAAGTGAATTTGCAGATGCATAGTAACTAAAGTCAACTTTTAGGTTCAAATCGTCAATAAAATTTTGTCGAGTAAAGTTTAGGTTGTCACTGATATTGATGTCGAAATTGTAATTGTAGCGGCTATATACAAGACTTGTATTAACAAAAAGGCGGCTATTAAAAATGTGGTTCCAACGTAAAGTGCCGGTTTTGTTACCCCATCCAAAACCAAAGAATTTTCCAAAGCCCAGGTCGTCTCTACCGAAATAACCAGACAAGTATAATTTGTCTTTGTTTCCTAAAGTGTAATTAAGCTTTAGGTTCAGATCACCGAAATAGGCTGTTACATCGTTTAACTCTGGCCTAAGCGGGAAAAATAAGTCGAAGTAGCTTCTTCTTCCTGAAATTAAGAAGGATGACTTATCTTTTATGATGGGCGCCTCAACGGTTAAACGAGAAGAAAGCACGCCAATTCCGCCTGTTACGCCGAGTTTTTTGGTATTCCCATCTTTCATGTGCACATCTAGCACACTGGCTAAACGACCACCATACTGAGCCGGAATGCCACCCTTGTATATTTCGAAATCTTTCACAGCATCGCCATTAAAGGTTGAGAAAAATCCAAGTACATGAGATGGATTGTAAACTACTGCCTCATCCAATAAAACTAAGTTATGGTCAATGTTGCCACCACGAACAATAAAGTTGGTGCTACCATCCCCTGCTGCTTGCACGCCCGGTAGCAACTGAATTGCTTTGATAATATCTACTTCACCTAATAGGATTGGAATTTTTTTAACCTGCTTTACATCAATTTTAACAACACTCATTTTGTTCTGAGAAACATTGTCGCCATTAATCTTATCGGTTTTGATTACTAGCTCTTTTAATTCCTTTTTTGATTCGGAAAGCTCAAAATTTTGGGTTAAATCTTGGGTAAGGTTAACCGTTTTTTTGATAACAGCATAACCTATGTAAGATATTTCAACTTCATGGTTTCCTGGGGGCACAGAAAGAGAATAAAAGCCATAAGAATTTGTGGTGGTGCCAATTTTTAGTGCTGGAATAGAAACGGTAGCGCCAATTAATTCTTCGCCATTTTTAGCGTCTTTGATATATCCACTCATGCTGTGGTTGCGGCTTTGAGCTTGAGTAAAGCGCATACCTGAGAGCAAGAATACAAGGGTAATGAGGAGTTTTGTTTTCAAAATTTAGTTATTTGAATTGGTTATTGATGCTGCAAAACTAAGCCCATACTTTGCAACACCAAGTTTCAATAGTTGAAAGTTTCAAATTGTTTGATAAAATGCTAATATTTATCGATAAGCGGAATGACTCTTCTATTCAATTGAAACTTTTTTAAGAAGTAAGCTGTTTTTGTTGCCGTAGGAAAAGTAGATAATCAAGCCCAAAACCAACCAAATAGAAAAGCCAATCCAGTTGCTTAAACCAAGCTCTGTCATTAAATAAAAATTACTGCATAAGCCAAGAACAGGTAATAAGGAATAATTTCTTTTAAAGCTAAAAATAGACATAAACAAGCACAGGATTAAAAAGGAAAGAAGTGGAATTTGTTGCCAGAAATTGTTGAATTGAAAAAACACCAGAAAATCATCTAGGCGAGTTAAGAGCAATGCTAAAATGGAGACAATAAAAAGGGTGGGAACCCAATATTTTCCATTGATATATGGCACTCTGAAGCCAGTATGGTATTCACTTTTGTGGCTTTCCATTTTAATAACCCCAGCATTCACCAAAACAAAAGCAAAAAGGGTTCCTATGCTAGACAAATCTGTTACTTCTTTTAGGTTCATGAATAGTGCTGGCACAGCAACTAAAATACCAGTAATAATTGTTGCGAACCAAGGGGTTTTATATTTTGGGTGGATGGCGCTAAATTTTTTAGGGAGCAAACCGTCTCTGCTCATGCTCATCCAGATGCGGGGCTGGCCATTTTGAAAAACAAGTAGCACGCTTGCCATGGCAATAACCGCACTCACGGCAACAATGCCTTGCATCCATTTGAGGTTTACTTTTTCAAAGACAAATGCAAGTGGATCGCCAACGCCTAGTTCTGTATAACTTACCATTCCTGTGAGTACCAATGCAATTAACACATAAAGTATGGTGCAGATTATTAATGAAGCCACCATACTTCGAGGTAGGTCTTTTCTAGGGTTTTTACATTCTTCTGCAGTAGTTGCAAGCGCATCAAATCCAATGTATGCAAAGAACACAGAGGAAACACCTTTGAGTACGCCCTCCATTCCGTTTGGTGAAAATGGGCTCCAATTATCTGGGTTTACATAAAACGCACCCACCACAATAACCATTACCACTACAATTAACTTTATAATAACCATTGCGTTAGCGGCATTTTTTGTTTCTTTAACTCCCCTAAAAATCAATGCAGTAATTGCCAATACAATTCCAACGGCCGGCAAATCTAAAATTAATTTAAAGCCTAAAATAACGGGTGCATTAGACCAAGCAGTATGGGCCTCTTGTAAGGCGGCAGTAAGTGGTTGGTTTGAACCTAAAAGTGCGGCAGCCTCCTCAAACCCTCGTTTTGCCGAAAGGTAATCCATACCAAAATACTCAGGAATATGCCATCCTAAACCAGCCATTAAACCTGTAAAGTAATCGCTCCAACTAATAGCTACCACAATGTTTCCTATTGCGTATTCAACAATGAGCGCCCACCCAATTATCCATGCAATTACCTCTCCGAAAGCAGCATAAGCATATGTATATGCACTGCCACTTATAGGAATAACAGAGGCAAATTCTGCATAACACATGGCAGAGAATCCGCAGGCAATAGCGGTAAAAATAAACAAAGTTACCACAGCTGGTCCGCCATTGAAACTAGCATTGCCAATAGTGCTAAAGATACCTGCACCAATAATTGCTGCAATACCCATAGCGGTAAGGTCGCGAAAGCCGAGTGTTTTTTGGAGTTGGTGTCCGTTTTTTTCGGCTAAGGCGTTATCTGCTAGGATATCGCGGATGGTTTTTCTGCGGAAGAGGGTTTTTAGGTTCATGTTGGTAGTGTGTTAGCTCTGGTGTGTGAAGCTTCAGTCCATCCTTCGTGCTAAAAGCCCCAGCCTGAAGGCTGGGGTTGGTGGTGTGAGTGTGAGTGTCTGTGTGTAGCCCCAGCCTGAAGGCTGGGGTTGGTAGTGAGGAGTGTCATGGCTAGAGGTTGGTTTCGATGTAGTCTATGAGGGAGTGGATGCATTTGATGTGGATTTCTTGGGCACGGTCGGCGTAGTTGCTGTGTGGGGCTCTGATTTCGACATCGCAATTGCCGGCCATTTTTCCGCCATCTTTGCCGGTTAAGCCAATTATTTTGATGCCTTTTTTGCGGGCTACTTCCATGGCGTTGAGTACGTTTTTGCTGTTTCCGCTAGTGGAGATTCCGAGCAAGACATCTCCGGGGCGACCAATGGCTTCGAGGTACCTGCTGAATACAAAATCGTAGCCATAATCATTTCCTACGCACGCCATGTGGCTCACATCGCTCATGGAGATGGCGGCGATAGCGGGTCTGTCGTTGCGGTATTTTCCGGTAAGTTCTTCTGCAAAATGCATGGCATCGCACATGCTACCACCGTTACCACAGCTCATGATTTTGCCTCCTGCTTTAATGGATTCAACCATTATTTTACCTGCTGCCTCAATGTTTTGGAAGTTGGTATCATCTGCTAAAAAAGCTTCTAATATGCTATGTGCTTCTGTGAAATGTTGTTTGATATTGCTCATGAAAATAAATATTATTTGGTAGAGAATTCTTTCTTGCCTGTTTCTAAAAAACCCACAAAATTAGCAACATTTAAATCGTATGCTTTTGGTTCGGCCAATACCTTTTCATTGGGATCAATTAAAACATAATAAGGTTGTGCATTGGCGTTGTATCTACTAATTTGAAGGTCGGCGTTTTGTTTTCCTATGGTTTTCTTTTCGCGTTGATCATAAGTACTGGTATACCATTCGTTTTGTGGTAACTCTGTTTTATCGTCGACATACAGCGCTAGCACTACATAATCATTTTGCAGGCGTTTGAGTACTTCTTTATCAGACCAAACATTGGCTTCCATTTCGCGGCAGTTTACGCAACCGTGTCCGGTGAAGTCGATGAATATTGGTTTATTTACTTTTTTTGCATAGGCCAATGCCTGTTTGTAATCAAAGAAACCTTGCAACTCATGAGGCAAATGAAAGAGGTTACTGAACCTAATTTCGCCTAAGTCGTTTTTTGCTTCATGGGCGTTTTGGTTCGAACCGCCCTTTGATTTGCTAAGATCAAAATCTAGGGTTTCTTGCGGAGGCAGGTAACCCGCCAATGCTTTAAGTGGCGCACCAAACAGGCCAGGCAGTAGGTATAGTACAAAGGTGAATGTTGCAATTGCCATTACCATTCTAGGTACCCCTAAATAAGGCATGTCACTGTCGTGGCTAAATTTAATTTTACCTAAAAGATAAAGCCCCATGAGGAAGAAAATAACAATCCAAATAGCGATATAAATTTCGCGGTCTAACAATCCCCAATGGTAGGTTTGGTCTGGGATAGATAAGAATTTGAATGCAAAAGCAAGTTCGAGAAAACCCAAAACAACTTTTACCGAATTAAGCCAGCCGCCAGATTTTGGTAGGTTTTGAATCCAAGAAGGGAATATGGCAAAAAGCGTGAAAGGAGCAGCAAGGCCAGCACCGAATGCTGCCATGCCTAAAAGTGGTTTGATAAAATTACCGCCAACAGCTTCGATGAGCAAAGAACCAACAATGGGACCGGTGCAGCTAAAAGAAACGAGCACCAAGGTAAAAGCCATGAAGAAAATCCCTGCAAATGAGCCCATGCTACTTTTTGAATCAACTGAATTTACAAATTGGTGTGGCAGGGAAATTTCGAACATTCCCAAGAATGATGAGGCAAAAACAATGAATATGATAAAGAAAAGGATGTTAGGCATCCAATGCGTGCTGAGCCAATTTCCAAAGTCTGCGCCTAACCCAAAGAAAGCGAATACTAAACCTAGTGAGGCATAAATTCCAACAATACTTAAGCCAAAGGAAAAAGCGCGTTGCAATGCTTGTGCCCTTGACTCACTTTTTTTGGTAAAGAAGGTAACGGTCATTGGAAGCATAGGAAAAACGCAAGGTGTAATAACAGCGATGAGTCCACCGAGGAATGCGAAGATTAAAAAGCCCCAAAGGGATGTTTGGTTTTTGCCTGATACACCACCACCTAATTTTTGTGGTTCGTTGTTTGTTTTTGAAGCAGTATCAATTGCATTAGGTTCTTGCTGGGTGTTAACAGAATCTGCATTTGGCAAAACTGTTGGTGCTGTTTGGGTTTTAACATTTTGGGTTGCGTTTTCGGTAACACCAGTAACTTTGATGTTTTTAAATTGTAAATCGTCGTTAAACAAAACGCACATGCCCGTTACTTTAGAGCACTCTTGGAACTCAATGGCTACTTTGATTACGGGGTTTGCTTGAAGCACTTTTACCTTCTGCCTGAACTCTGCTTTGCCTTCGAAAGTTGAAACAATTCCTTCGAATACCTCATCAAAATGTTTGTGGCTTCCAACGGGTTTAAGTTTCCCTATAAGTTGGTAGCTTGGGTGTTTGGCAAAATCGAAAAACGCAACAGTTGGCCCAACTGAATCGCTAAAGTCGGAAGAATACATGTACCAATCTTTTTGAATTTTGGAGACAAAAACGAGTTCAATTTCCTCCCCAGCCTTTACCTCGGTTTTGCTGGTTTTTAGTTCCCAAGTAGGTTTTTGTTGTATTTGGGCTGAACCTAAAAATGGACTAAGGCCGAAGATTAAAAGAAGTATGGTATTGCGTATACTTTGCATATTTTGAAAATGATAATGTAATAACGAAAGCAAGTTTAGTTATTGCCTTAATAAAAACCTAAAAAGACAGATAACAAATATAGGGAAAGGCGAGAAAAAGTAATTTACAAAAAAGGCGGCAGTTTAAAATTGGCACCTATATTTATATTTAATACAGTAGTTTGTATTATGCTTATTAATCTATACAGCCACTGTTAAATGTGGGCAAACGCGTTGGGTGGTAGTTGCTTTGATTTATATATTTGTGCAAATACTATGAGAAAACCGCTTTTATTCTTTTTACTAATTTTATGGGGCAACCAACTTTTGGCTCAAACCGAAAACGCCTTGCCTGCACCTAAAACAACGGTGGAGCAATATATTGAAAAATACAGTGCCACAGCCATAGATGAGATGTATAGGAGTAAAATACCAGCATCTATTACTTTGGCGCAAGGAATTTTAGAAAGCGGAAATGGGAATAGTAGGTTGGCTGTTGAAGGGAACAATCATTTTGGCATAAAATGTAAAAGTACTTGGACAGGCAAAACGCTTTTTGAGGATGATGATGCGCCACAAGAGTGTTTTAGGAAATATGATGCGGTAATTGATAGTTATAGAGATCACTCAGATTTTTTGATGCGGAATACACGTTATGCATTTTTATTTGATTTGGATCAAACCGATTATAAAGCTTGGGCTGCAGGACTAAAGAAGGCCGGCTATGCAACAAACCCGCAATATGCAGATTTGTTGATTACCTTTATAGAACGGCACAAGCTGAACCGATTTGATGTAGTAAAATTAAGTGAGGAAGAGGTTAGGGAATTAAAGGAGGAAAAGGCAGAGATTGTGAAGAGTTATGGTAAGGAATTTGTGAACAATGGTGTGCCAGGGATTGTGGCCAAGCCCAATGAAAGTTTTGCGCAAATTGCGCTAGATTACGACATTAAGGTGCACCAGTTGTATAGGTTCAATGATTTAAACAAGGATGCAGTTTGTGTGGCAGGCGACACAATATACTTAAAGGCAAAAAAGCCCAAAACAGATAGCCTTTATCATATTGTTTTTGCAGGGCAAACCATGCATTGGATTAGCCAACGGTATGCCATTAAAGTAGATAAGCTTTTGGAAAGAAACTTGATGGTTGCAGGAAATGAGCCAAAGGAGGGTGAGCAAATTTATTTAAAGAACAAACGCAATAAAGCGCCATTGTTTGTTGATACTATAAAGGCTGCAAAACCAGATTCACAGCTGGTGGTGGCAGCCCCTGCCATAAACCCCGTTGATACCCAATACAATGAAACAGTTTATGACAACCCTAAACAAAATATAGAAACACAAAAGCCCGCAGAAATAGTAATTGGCTTGGATAGCACTCATTCATTTAAGGAGAATTTGAGCTTTTTCCATACAGTACAGCAAGGGGAAACCTTGTTTGGTATTGGAAAAAAATATGGAGTAAGGGTTGATGCTATTAAGTATTTGAATTTACTGGAATCGGATTCGATTGGAGTGGGGCAGCGGTTAATTATTAACCCAGCAATTACAAGCGCAGATACCAAAGAGCCACAAGCTATTCCTGGGGTGCATGTTGTAAGGCAAGGTGAAACATTATATGGTATTGCTAGGTTATATGGAATGAGTACCAAAGACTTAATGGCAACCAATAATTTGAGTACAGAACAGATTTATATAGGTCAAAAATTGGTGGTGGTTCCTGTTCAAACAAGTGGGGAAGTAAAAACGTCAACTAGCGCCCTAGAGCCAGTATTTCATTTGGTTCAAAAGGGCGATACACTTTATAGCCTTGCGAAAAAATACGGGGTAAGTATAACAGAAATGAAGGAGTTAAATCACCCAATGAACGACGCGGTTGTTCCTGGTCAAAAAATTAGAATACGTTAATTGCAACCATTTTTGATTTTTTTACATCAAATAATTTAGTAAACTTGTAATTCCAAAAAAGGTTTTAATTTGGGTTGAACCTAAAAAATAAAGAAATAGAAAATGAAAAAAACACTGCTTATAGCCATTTTATTCTGCTCTGTGTTGGCGGCACAGGCTCAAATTAAATTTGGGTTTAACAACAACTTAGATTACGACAATTGGAATAATAACGACACCAATGCGGGCGTTGAGTTAGTTGTTTGGGTTCCTAAAAACGACACGTTGCAAATTCAAGTTGGCGCAGATGTTACAGCCATTGATGGTAGCGCAAGAAATGGTTTTGAATTTAACTTTCCTCCTTTAAAGTGGATTTTTCAGCCGGGAGTAAATATTTATGACTCTACCAATAGAAAGGTATTTAAATACAACTTACCAACCAATACCACTTTCTTTGGCGAAAGAGATTTTTATATTAAGCTAACAGGCCTCGTTGGAATAACAGTTGCAGATTTATATAATAATAGAGATTTGATGCGTGTAATAGTTGATTATGATGGCACCAATGTTGGCATTAAAAAACTGAGTTCGCACAGTTACAGGTTGTATCCAATGCCAACTTCGAGCAAGTTGTTTGTGGAAGGCGCTAATCCAAGCAGTTATGAGGTATATGACCTTGCAGGTAGGTTAGCCAGTTCAGGGGCAGTAATGCAAAACAGCATAGATGTTTCTGAATTAAACAACGGATTGTATGTATTACATGCCCAAACGGAAAATGGACTAATAGTTCAGAAATTTTTGAAGCAATAATTCATTGGTATTTCTACTTAAAAGAAGAGCTCTGCAAATTTGTGGAGCTCTTTTTGTTTTACTTAATTAAGTAAGATGAAACCCACTTATTATTTATTTGATTTTGTCAGCACCTTTACACAAGTGGAAGCAATATTGTAGTTGGCAGAAATAAGCTTAGCAAGCTACACTGATAAATAAGTGTTAATTGAAAAGATAGAAAGGCAATACCCAAGAGACAATTAAATATAGGTTTTTAATTTAAACGATTAACCAAAATTAATTTCGGTGCTATCACCAATATTAAGGCTTTGGCTCATGCCTTTTAGTAAGGCGTCATTGCCAATAAGAGAGCGGTGTAAAATGGCAAATTCTATTTGCGCATATGGGCCAATGATAGATTCTTTTATGGTTGCGTAATTGAGGATGGCATTTTCGCCAATGGATACATTTGGTCCTATAATAGAGTTGGTGATTTTGCAGCCAGCACCAATAAATACAGGTGGTATTACAATGGTGTTTTCGAACACATATTGTGTGGTATCGTAATTTAGGCGCTTAAGCAATAGCGAATTTGTTTCGAGCAAAATTTCTTTTTTGCCACAGTCGAACCAATTAGATACATTGAAAGAATGAAAAGCAACACCTTTATTAATCATTTGCATAATGGCGTCGGTAAGGGTGTACTCGCCATGAGTGGTTAATTTTTGTGCAAGGTTATTGTCGAGAAATGCCAATAACATTTGGCTGTTTTCAATTTTATAAACTCCCACCAAGGCCAAATTACTTTTTGGAATATCTGGCTTTTCAACTACTCTGGCAATATTGCCGTCTTTGTCTATTTCTGCCACACCAAACAAGCGGGGATCATCCACTTTTTTAATGCCTAAATAGTTTCCTTTAGAAGCACAAATGGTTTTTAAATCTGCATCAATAATGGTGTCGCCAAAAACAATTAAAATTTCCTCATCGGTATTTATGCAATCTTTTGCCAGCCAAATTGCATGCCCAACGCCTTTACCTGTGGTTTGAATAACAAATTGGGCATTAATTTGCGGGTAGTTTTGTAAAATATACTGTTCAATTTTATCGCCTAAATACCCAATAACAAAAACAATATCTTTTATACCCGCAGCTATTAAATTTTCGGTAATATGCGCCAAAATTGGCTTACCAGCAATGGGAATGAGTGCTTTAGGTTGGGTGTGCGTATGTGGTCTGAGGCGAGTACCAATACCCGCAACTGGAATTATAGCTTTCATTGTTAGGTGTTCTTATTTCGGTTTGAACCAAAAAGGCGAGGGGCAAAAATAATCTATTTTATTAGTTTGTTTCAAAATAGTATTTTGCAACGCCCACTTATTATAAAAATTATGAAAAGAGACCTAGAAATTTTCAATTTAATTGAGAAAGAATTGCAACGCCAAGAGAACGGATTAGAGTTAATTGCCTCTGAGAATTTTGTTAGTAAACAGGTAATGGAAGCAATGGGTTCTGTGCTTACCAATAAATATGCAGAGGGCTTGCCTGGTAAAAGGTATTACGGCGGTTGCGAATTTGTTGATGTGGTAGAGAATTTGGCAATTAGCAGGTTAAAGGAATTGTTTGGGGCAGTATGGGCTAATGTACAACCACATAGCGGTGCGCAAGCCAATGCAGCAGTAATGTTGGGCTGTTTAAACCCTGGAGATAAAATATTGGGATTTGATTTATCGCATGGCGGACACTTAACACACGGCTCGCCTGTTAATTTTTCGGGTAAACTCTATTCTCCGAGTTTTTATGGAGTGGAGCCAGATAGTGGTTTAATAGATTGGGACAAGGTGGAAGTTGCTGCCAAGCGCGAAATGCCCAAAATGATTATTTGCGGTGCTTCTGCCTATAGCAGAGATTGGGATTATGTGCGCTTAAGAAAAATTGCAGATGAGGTAGGGGCCTTATTGCTAGCAGACATTTCGCATCCATCTGGATTGATTGCAGGTAAATTATTGAATGATCCAATACCACATTGCCATATAGTTACCTCAACCACACATAAAACATTACGAGGACCAAGAGGTGGTATTATTATGATGGGCAAAGATTTTGAAAATCCTTGGGGTTTAACCACACCAAAAGGCGAGCCTAAAATGATGAGTGCAATACTTGATGGTGCTGTTTTTCCGGGCACGCAAGGTGGTCCGTTGGAGCATGTAATTGCCTCAAAAGCCATTGGGTTTGGAGAGGCGTTGACCGATGAATATCAAGCTTATATTAAACAAGTAAAAATCAACGCCAGTGCCATGGCAAATGCTTTTGTTGATTTAGGGTATAAAATAATTAGTGGTGGCACAGAGAATCACTTGATGTTGATTGACCTTAGAAACAAAAACATTAGTGGTAAAGCCGCAGAGAATGCATTGATAAAAGCGCATATTACCATTAATAAAAACATGGTGCCATTTGATGATAAATCTCCATTTGTTACCTCCGGTATTAGGATTGGAACTCCTGCTATTACCAGTAGGTTTATGAAAGAGGCAGACATGGGTAACGTGGTTACTTTGATAGATAAGGTATTGATGAATGCAGATAATGATACCATTCTTGCTGAGGTTGGAAAAGAAGTAAATACGCTCATGGAGGGCTTTCCGCTCTATAAGTAAATTTTTTTGCCACTGAGTCTCTAAGACACCGAGATTTTTTTAATCTTTTATTTTCTTGGTGCCTTGGCGTCTTGGTGGCAAAATGCTTCGGCGTTTAAAAGGTGGCTAAAATTTATTCTTTGATCCAGATGTTGATGGAGTATGGTTCTACGATGTATTTGCGTTGGCCACCTGTTATGTTTTTGTGGTATTGGGCGAACTTTGGGTCTAGGACTATTTGGTTTTCGTTACCTACAAGGTTCCATTTTCCTTTTGGAAAATCAATGGTGAGTTCGTGCATTTTTTTGCCGGTGTTTAGCATTACAAAAACTTTTCCATCTATAAAATAACCAAGCACATTTTCATCTTTTGGTTCAATAAATGTGAAAGCATTTGCAGGCAACTGAAAAGGTTGTGTGCTTTCTGATTGAAAGGCTGGTAGCGGAAACAAATACCGCTTTCTAATATCCATTAAGCCTTTCCAATAATCAATCATGTTCTGGTAATCGGCATTTTGGTAGGGAATAGTAGGGTTTGGTGCATGTTTTTTATCGATAGTTTTGCCCACATTGTTCCAAATAAAATGATTGGCATTGCGCACATTGTAGGTGTCTCTTTTGCCGTGGAAGTATATTTTACCACTTGGAATTTCTTTTACAATTTCTTTGAGTGGTGCCAATCCCTTGCTGCGCATCATTTCTGAACCACCATGTAAAACCAGTGGTCCGGGAGTAGTAAAGAGGAGGGTTGCTGCTATTTTGTAGTTTAGTTCATCTACCCCAAATCTGCCATCAAAACCTTGGGTTGCAAACTGATCGGCCAAGGCAAAATTATCATGGATATCGAGGTAATTGATGCCACTGTTGATATTTTTTTGAGTGGGAAAGCCGCAGGTAAGTGCTTTTTTTACATCATCTCTCAAGGCGGAATTTCCGCCAGCCCAGCCACGGTCGGTTGCCTTGTTGTTGAGCTCAAACACGGGACCTTTATAGGTATTGCGGGAGTCGTCGTTGAAGTAACAAATGGGCGCATCTTGTTTGTACCAATGCCAATGTGGATTTTTGTTATATGCGGGGTCGTTGCTATCAATCCAAGGTTCACCATAAATGATGATGTCTTCTGGCAATTCATTTTTGAGCCTAAGTAATGTTTGTTTATCTGTTTGACCGGCGAGGTCTATTCTGAAGCCATCTACGCCAAACTCCTCAATTAGGTGTTTGCACTGATCAATGATCCAGCGTTGGGTCATGTAGCGGTTTTCGCTTTTGGTTTCGTTGCCATATTCGCCAATGTGTTCGAGGTTTTTGGTGCGGTAATAATATTGTTTGTCGAACGCATTAAAATGAAACAAGTAAGAGCGGCCATCCATGTTTTCGGCAGTGTGGTTGAACACCAAATCAACAATAACGGCAATGTTTTTATCATGGAATTTTTGAACCAAGTCTCTAAATTGTTCGCGTTCGGCACCGGGTTCTGTGTTTTTTTGGCGGTACCTAGATTCAATGGCAAAGCTATGTGAGGTGCGGTAGCCCCAGTCGTAATTTTCTGTGGCCACACCCTGTTCAATCATGTATGGGTCGTTTTTAAAAGCGGTTTCCCATTCATCTTTTGGCCAATGCAGCATCTCTTGAACGGGCATTAAATGAACGGTGTTGATACCTAGTTTGGTGAGGTAATCAAAACCTATTGGGGCGCCACTTTTGTTTTTTAAACCAGAGACACCCATTGCAGGAATAGTACCTAGAAGATTTGGATCGAGCGGCAATAAATCTGTAAAATCTTGGATATGTACCTCGTAGGCCATTACGTTCTCTAATTTGGGTATTCCACCCTTTAAAGGCATTGCAGGCGTGGTTTTGTGGGTAATGCGACATTTGCCAAAACTATCATCGCTTACGCGGGCATAAGGATCGCTGATGTGTACCGGGTGGGTTTCAAAAAAGGAGTTTCCGGGGTCATTGAAACCATGCACGGTAAAATCATACCACAAGCCTTCAAGGTTTTGGTTCGAACCGAACTCCCAAACGCCTTGTGAATCTATTTTCATTTCATGAACTTGACTAGGCTCTTTTTGGTCTTTGGTTTGGTAGAGGTATATTTTAACAGAAGTTGCACGTGGGGCAAAAACGCGGATACTAGTTGCCTTGCCATCTGCGCTTAGGTTGGCACCCAGTTCCTTATCGCTTTTTAGCATTTTAAACCAGCCATCGTAACTACAAAGTACATTTTGTTTGAGGGCGGGTATTTCTAGGTAATAGGGCCTGCGTTTATCTATAGGTGTTTTGGGCGTAATAAAGAGCTCAATAGATTTGGTTTCTAGGAAAGTTTGTTTGTTTGTTTCAATTTCCATAACACTGAGCGGAACAACTTCTGCTGCCGCGGTTTTGAGTACAAAACTAGCTCTATCGAGTTTGTCTAATTGGGTTTGGTTCAAACCGTTAATAATAACTTGTATGTATTCATTTGAAAGTATGGTAGCTTCTGCAGAAAGGGGAACAATGCCTTTTAAAAATACGAGGTTTCCGCCATCAATATTTGGGGCAGATTTGGGAGGGTCCATCCATTTGCCCTCATGGGTTCTGAATTTGAAAGGCATAGCGGGCTTAACTTTTTCAAAGTTGGGGTTGAAAACAGCGAGTTTCCTCTTTCCGTTTCCAATAGGGCTTAACTGCCAAGCAGGGTCTTTTAAGTCTTGGCTCCAGCCACGAAAGGCGCCGGTAACAACAATGCCTTGTGCTTTTATTTGATAAATATCTTCTGCAAAAAGGAAGTAAAGGGTATCGTTTTCAAATTTGTATCCACTTAGCCAATCGTTTTCGGTTTGAGCCAAAAGGCTGTTGACATAAAATAAAATATAGCCTAGGAAAAGGATTAATTTTCTCATGAAACGAAAATCGACATTTTAAAGGAAACAAATTAGAAAAAGTTATTGTAAGGCGTTTGCAATTTGGTGTATAATTGGTTTTGTAGGTTTTTATAATTATATCTTAAATACTGGATTTAGTTTGGCTTTGGTATTTTGATAAGTGCTTGTGGTTATTCATCTTTGTGGGTGAACCCCTAGGATAAATAGAGCCATGAAAGCAAGTAAAGTTGAGCACCGCGGTGAGCAAAAAATTAAAGTAGATTTTCCGTTTGAACCTAACTTAGTAAGTAAGTTAAAGCAAATTAAAGGCGCTAGTTGGAGCAAAACCCACGGCGCATGGTTGTTGCCTTATAACAAAGAATCGTTTGATGGGTTAAAAAGCACTTTTCCGGCTATTGAATATGCCGAGAAAAATGTAGCAGAAAAAAAATCAAATCAAATAAAGCCAGATGCGCCAAAAGCAAAAGAGCGCAATAAAATTTTGCCCGCAAACACTGCAGCTGTTGTAATTACCATCAGCACAAAGAAAATAGGCATTAAGCTTAAGAAGAATGAGCAAGACACCAGGTTTCTTTTATCGTTGAGGTATTGCCGTTGGGACAAGAAAAATTATACTTGGATAGTGCCCAATTATGGGGAGAATTTGAGTTTGATTAAGGATTATTTTAAGGAGCGGGTTAGTGAGGTTCACACAATAGAGGAGCAAAATGAGGAGGGCAGCAGCAGGCCAAAGGTTGTTGCTGCAAAGGGAGAATTAATTATAATAAGAACTATTCAAAACCGGCTTAAGTTATTTTTTATTCATGAAACAGAATTAGCAAAAGAGGTTAAACGGTTTCCATATTATAAGTGGCATGAGGAGCAAAGGTGTTGGAGCATTCCGTATGCAGAAAGGTTTGTAAAGGAGTTAGGTAACTTGGCTCACGTATTTGGTTTAGAAATGAGGTATGAAGTTGACCTGAAGGAGGCAACGGGAAAATCTAGGGCCTCGTCTTTTGATATTGAAGGCTACAAAGCAATACCTGAAAATTACACCTTAAAACTAAAGGAGTTGAGGTATAGTATGCAAACAATAAAAGGCTATTGCGCGCTATTTTTAGAGTTTATTAATCATTATTCAAGCATTAAGCCGGAGGATATTGATGAAGCAAAGATTACTGATTTTTTAAGGTATTTGGTGATAGAAAGAAAGGTATCGGCTTCTTATCAGAATCAAGCAATAAATGCCATTAAATTTTATTATGAAAAAGTATTGGGTGGAAGCAGGAAGGTTTATTTGATAGATAGGCCAAGGAAGGAGACAAAGTTGCCTGAGGTATTGAGCGAGGAGGAGGTAAAAAAACTTTTTAGCGTAATTGATAATTTAAAGCACAAAACGATTCTAATGTTAGCCTATTCTGCTGGGTTGAGATTAGGAGAATTGGTTGAGTTAACCATAAAAGACATAGACTCCAATAGGATGCAAATAAGGGTTCAGCAAGGCAAGGGTAAAAAAGACAGGTATACTATTTTGTCGGTTACAGTTTTGGAGTTGCTAAGAATATATTTTAAAAAGTATAAGCCACAAAAGTGGTTATTTGAAGGTGTGGGAGGAGAGGAGTATTCTTCAAGAAGCATACAGTTAATTATGAAAGATGCTGTAAAAAAGGCGGGAATAACAAAAAGGGTTAGTGTTCATAGTTTACGGCATAGTTTTGCAACGCATTTGTTGGAAAATGGAACAGATTTGAGGTATATTCAGAGTTTGTTAG
>JBILJL010000176.1:0-5279 GCA_044377255.1 Bacteroidia bacterium | reverse complement strand
TTAATTTTTTGAGAAACTTCATTTCCATTAAGTAGGTTCATAATCTTTGGTATTTAATCCAATTTAAGAACAGCCATAAACGCAGATTGTGGTATTTCTACTGAACCAACTTGGCGCATGCGTTTCTTTCCTTCTTTCTGCTTCTCTAACAATTTACGTTTACGAGAAATATCTCCTCCATAACATTTAGCGGTAACGTCTTTTCTCAGGGCCTTAATGGTTTCTCTGGCAATAACCTTTGCGCCAATACTTGCTTGAATTGGTATTTCAAATTGGTGACGAGGAATCAATTCTCTCAACTTTTCACAAATGCGTTTACCAAAATCATAAGCTCTATCTCTGTGAATGATTGCCGAAAGCGCATCCACATTGTCTTTGTTCAACAAAATATCTAATTTCACCAAATCAGATTCTACATAACCAATAGGATGGTAATCAAAGGAAGCATAACCTTTTGAAATGGTTTTTAATTTGTCGAAGAAATCAAAAACAACCTCCGCCAATGGCATATCAAATACCATTTCAACTCTAGTAGTGGTTAAGTATTTTTGTTCTTTTAAAATTCCACGTTTTCCAAGGCATAATCCCATAATTGGACCAACATAGTCAACATGCGTAATGATTTGTGCCTTGATAAATGGCTCTTCAACATGAGCGATGTAATTGGAGTCTGGCAAATCACTTGGGTTATTTACCACATTCATTACCCCTTTGTTATCATAACAATGGTAACTAACATTGGGCACGGTAGTAATTACCGTCATTTTAAACTCGCGCTCCAAACGTTCTTGGATAATCTCCATGTGCAACATTCCCAAGAAACCGCAACGAAAACCAAAGCCAAGAGCGGCAGATGATTCAGGCTCAAAAGTTAAAGAAGCATCATTCAATTGAAGCTTATACATGCTTTCTCTCAACTCCTCAAAATCTTCGGTATCTACTGGGTAAATACCTGCAAATACCATCGGTTTTACTTCTTCAAATCCCTTGATGTTTTCGGCCGTTGGCCTATCCACATGGGTAATGGTATCACCCACTTTTACCTCACGTGCTTCTTTGATTCCCGAAATAATATAGCCCACATCGCCTGCAGATATTTGCGCACGCGGCTCTGGGTTCAAACCTAAAATGCCTACTTCATCAGCTAAATATTCGCTGTTATTCGACATGAATTTAACCTTATCGCCTTTTTTAATAACACCATCAATTACCCTAAAATAGGCAATGATTCCTCGGAATGAATTGAAGACAGAGTCGAAAATCAAAGCTTTCAAAGGGGCATTGATATCGCCTTTTGGGGCAGGCACTCTTTTTACAATTGCTTTTAAAATATCACGTACTCCTTCACCTGTTTTTCCGCTCGCCCTTAAAATATCTTCATAATCACATCCAATCAAATCTATGATCTGATCGCTTACCTCCTCAGGCATAGAATGAGGAAGGTCGATTTTATTGAGAATTGGAATAATCTCCAAACCTTGGTCGATAGCCAAATACAAATTGGATATAGTTTGAGCTTGTATCCCTTGACTAGAATCTACAATCAGCAAAGCGCCATCGCAAGCGGCAATAGAACGAGATACCTCGTAACTAAAATCCACGTGGCCGGGAGTATCAATCAGATTCAGTTTGTACTTTTTACCATCCAACTCATAATCCATTTGAATGGCATGACTCTTAATGGTAATGCCGCGTTCACGCTCTAAGTCCATATTGTCAAGCAATTGCGCTTGCATTTCCCTTTGCGTAGTGGTGTTGGTATATTCTAAAAGCCTATCAGCAAGTGTGCTCTTGCCGTGATCAATATGTGCGATGATACAAAAATTTCTAATATGGTCCATTGGCGCGAAAATAAGTAAATTTGGCCTTATTATTGTGTAAGTTTTTATTGTTATGAAACAAACAGCAGTAATTTTCTTGTTTTTATTGGGTTCATGCATAAAACCCAGTTATTACCAAACGCAACAAACCTCATTGAACGCACTTTACGAAAATGATTTTGCCAAGAGTTTAGCCGAATTAGAAAAAAATGAATACCTCAAAGAGGATTTTAATGCAAACCTATACCAAATAGAAAAAGGACGATTGCTCTTTTTAATGGGAAAATATGAGGAGGCTTCCAAATTATTGATTGAGGCCGAATTGAGCATGGAGGATTGGAAAACTTTTCATTATAGAAATTCAAATGGAGAGAGCAAATACATTGTTGATAAAAGATATACAACTGATGGTAGTCCTTTGCCACCGCCTCCTGCAGAAGTTGGCGATTTGATTGCTTTTCCTTCTGGGAAAGTAAGGGGCAGTTATGGTTACACTACCGTAGCTAGTTATAAATCCCCAAGGAAACTCAATTTTATTTGTAATGATTATGAACGACCATTAATCAATTTTTATGTTGGTTTGTGTGGGGTTCAACTCCGCGATGACAAGCCAATGGTAGAGGCGAAAAGACTCAATAATTTGATGGAAAACCTAGATACCAGAAAATTTGCTATGAATCCTGGGCAGGTTAACTATGCAACAAACCCTTTTATACCTCTTACAAGTGGTATTTTTTATGAATCAATGGGAGATTACAACAACGCATTAATCGAATATGAAAAAGCGGTAACTTGCTTTGAAGACAAATATTGTTATGCTAATTATGGGGTGAATATGCCAACCCAATTATTAATAGATGTGCTTTCAATATTGAAAAAATTAGGCTTCAATGATAGAATAGAAATCTTAACTAAAAAATATCCTTGGGTTCAAACCGAAAAAACAACAGTTAATAATACTGTAATTTTGTTAGTAGAAGAAGGTTTTGTGCCCCCTAAAGACCAAGAAGTTATTTGGTATTACGATGGGCAACTTTCAACAGTTAAAATTAAGGGATCTACAGCAAAAACGCAATCTACCGCAACAACAAGAGTAATTATTAGAGATCAAAACAATATGCCTGCTAATGCAGTTGTTGGTTTGAACCAAAACAACTTAAAAGGTGAAGCGATAATGAATTTTGATTATGGCATGAAGGTAGTTATGCGTGAAAGGCTACTTTTGGAAAATGTTCGCAATAGCGATAATGTTAATGGCTCTATGATGAGTGGTATCACAAACCATGATACGAGAAATTGGCAAAACCTACCTGCTAAAGTTTCTTATTACCGAGTGCCATTAAGCAGCTCCGCCAATGAAATAAGCATTAGCTATTACAATATAAAAGGGGAGAAGAAGCTACAAAAGGCAAGCCTTTCAAAAAAAGGGAATACCCAAGTTTTGCACTTTTTTCTTAATTGAGTTTCGTGTTTTCCACTTACTTTCGCAACATGTTGTTAAGTATTTTAGTTCAAGCACCTCCCATTTGGGTAGTATTTCCATTTGTTTCTTTGTTGCTAATGATTGCAACCGGACCTGTGCTATTTCCTAAAATTTGGCACCATTATTACAAGCAAATCAGTATTGGCCTGGGCTTGTTGGTTGGCTTATACTACATTATTGTTTTAAAAGATTTAACCTTACCTGTTGAAACTTTAGCCGAATACCTTTCATTCATTAGCCTTCTTACCATTTTATACATTGCCAGTGGCGGTATATTTTTGTTTGTAGATGTAGAATCGAAGGCTTGGGTAAATATTGCCTTTCTGTTTTTAGCTGGGTTACTTACCAATATCATTGGCACAACAGGTGCTTCTGTACTTTTTATTCGTCCTTTTATGCGCATCAACAGGTATAGGTTAAAACCTTACCACATTATTTTCTTTATCTTTATTGTATCTAATGTGGGTGGTTCATTAACACCTATTGGTGATCCTCCATTGTTCATGGGTTTTTTAAAGGGGGTTCCTTTTCAATGGACTATCACCCATCTTTGGGCGCCTTGGTTGGTTGCCATGGTAGGACTATTAACCATTTTCTATTTCTATGAAAAAAAGAATACCGAATTAGATGAAATAGATGATAATTTGAAGTATACCAATAAGATTATTGTAAATGGCAAACGCAACTTTTTCTGGCTATTCCTTGGTATCTCTACCGTTTTTCTTGATCCAAATATCATTGATGGCCTGCCTCATATTGCCTACCATGGAAAGAAATTATCCTACCTACGTGAGTTAATTCAACTATCGGCAGCTTTTTTATGCTACCGTTTTGCCGACAAAAAGGCCTTACAAAGTAATAAGTTTGATTTTGATGCCATTAAAGAGGTTGCATTTTTATTCTTTGGAATCTTTTTGTGTATGATGCCTGCCTTGCAATCTTTGGAGGTTTTTGCCCATGCACAAAGCGATTCATTGATATTAACTCCCAGTTTAATTTATTGGTCGAGCGGATTTTTTAGCAGCGTTTTGGATAATGCACCAACTTACCTCAATGTTTTTGCCCTTATTTTATCAAATGCCGATTTAAGTATTAATAGTGTTGAACAAGTGCACCAATTTATGAATAGTGAAGGTGTTAACTTACTCAAAGCCCTTTCAGTTGGCTCTGTTTTTTTTGGCGCCATGACCTATATTGGCAATGGTCCAAACTTTATGGTGAAAGCCATTGCCGAGCAATCTGGTGTAAAAATGCCAAGCTTTGGCAAGTACATGGCAAAATATAGCCTACCCATATTATTGCCTATTTTAATCCTAGTTGGGTTGTTGTTTTTCTTATAAAGGCTGCTTATTAAAGCTGTTCGAAAACAGATTTTACTTCCTTTTTATTGGCACTTTTATTTCAGTTTTGTCCCAATGGAATACCAATTGAAAGGTGTTTGCGGTATCTTTTGGTTCAAACTTAATAGAAAATTGCTCCTCAAATGGTGCTTCATTGCTGCAAGGAACTTCAGTTCTGAAAATATCCTGCTCTGCATTGGCCTCTTGTGCTCCCCATCTGTCCCATTCCTTGTTAATGCAAATAGTCCACAATGTTGCACTAGGATATGCATACATGGAATATTTTCCAGGAGCAAGTTCTTTGTCGTTAAACATAATGCTTTGGTTGTTTTCAAAAGTAGTGGCCTCATTGGCACCTAAACGCCAATATTTGCCATAAGGTTGCAACGCTTCGGCCTGCTCATCGCCAAAAATAACCCTTCCTTTCGCATAGGGCCTACAATAATTAATGGTAATGGCTAAATCGCCGTCCTTTATTTGTGCAACCGCAGAAGGACTGTGTTTTTTGGTATCCTTTTTGAACCAATTGAAGAATACAATTAAACCTACAACAATTATTCCGGTGATGATGAGTATCTTTTTTAACATTTGCTTTTTGATTAACAATCAAACATAATAATTATTTTTTATTTACAA
>JBILJL010000175.1:0-5283 GCA_044377255.1 Bacteroidia bacterium | reverse complement strand
CAAAGTTAAAATATCAATTTGCATGTGTTTGGCAAAAATAACCCGATTTTTGGGATCAACCTAAATTCTATTCTATGAAAAAAATTAGCCTGTTGGCAATAGTGATGTTTTTCTCTCTTAATGGCCAAGCACAGGGCTGGTCTCTAACAAACTTTACTTTGCCAAAAGAGAATAAAGGCAAGCCAGTAAAATACAATGCTTTTGGTATGGGTGTTTTGCCGCATGAGCAACTAATGGTAGGAGGAAACCATGTTAGTTACAGAAAATTTGGATTTGGCTTAAGTTGGCGATTAGGAATTGAAAACATCATGCACAACAAAGAAACCTTTAGTGAGGTAATATTTGATACAGCAGCAAGCAACAATTGGCTTACGGGAAAAACAGAAAACTATTACTCATTTGGGGCAAATTTTAATTTCGTATTTGCCATTACAAAAAAAATCCCAGCATACGTTGGCATTGGTACTATTAGGAGAAAACAATTTTCCGAGTTACAAACCCCCTTTGCAAAGCCTGGAGAAACAGAATGGGTAATGAATACCAAAGAAACCAAATTTCTGTTAAACTTTGGTGCAGGGGTATTTATTCCAATTGCCGGCAGGCTAGTGTTAAATTTAGGCTACGACCATCTTCCTCAAACAATATTTGTGGGTATTGCCATATCGGGGCCCTTCAATTACGAGGACCTCGATATGTGGTAATGCCTTACAAATTATTTTAACTCGTTTAATACTGTTTTAGCTTTGGTATTTGTAGGGTCAAGCTCAATTATTTTTTTGTAATACTCTTTGGCTTCTGCTTTCTTGTCTTTGTTTAAATAATAGAAGCCCAAATAGCCATAAGCATTGATTAAGCCACCTTTGTTTTTGACTTTCAAAGTAGTTTCAAATTTCTCGGGATCAATAGTTAGCAATTGAATGTATTTTTCGTAATGACCTTTGGCTAAATCTGATTTAAAATCTGGGTCCATTGCCGAGTTACAATTTCCTCTCCACAAATAAGCATCTGGGTAATCAGGTTTCATTTCGTTGACCTTTAAAAATGCAGAATCCGCTTTGCTGTATTGTTTTGCATAATACAATGATTTACCATAAAGAAAATAATCGGCAGGCGTAACTTTTTTGGCTTTACCAATATATGTTTCATAGGTGGTTGCAGCGCTATCAAACATTTTCATTTTGTTATATGTTTTTGCCAAATCAATATACATATCTACATTGTATGGGTTCATTTCCATGGCCTTTTTCAAATTCAAAATGGCCAATGAATCTTTGCCACCTACTTTAGCTTGCAACCTGCCTAAATATTCATAGTCTGTTGCAGTAATCTTTTTAGCTTCTTGCTTAGAGATATAATATTCCAAAGAACCTAAACCACTTTTTGCTTGCTCAGCATCAGGTTTGGTTTCAAGTATTTCGCACAAAGAAAATGCACGTAAACGGTAAAGTAATAAAGTGGTTTTATCTGTTTTTTGAATTTCTTCAATGCGTTCAAATGCCTCGTCATAAGCCTTGCTTAAAAACAAGATACGCGCAAACCTAATTTGGTTAGCGATACTTGGTTCAGAATTGGCTAAGTATTTACCATAAGCTTCTTTGGCCAAAGAAAACTTGCGTTGCGCATAATACAATTCGGCTTGGTATTTCCATGCTGGTGCATAGTTAGGGTCTTTTTCAAAGGCACGGTTCAAATCGTTTTGGGCTTGCTCATAATTTCTAACCCTGATCCAAATTACAGATACTCGGGTATAAGCTTTTGGATTTTTAGGATCAATACCAATGGCTCTTTCATAAAAAGTTGCAGCGTTACCACCATCATTTTTCTCTAAATAAACATCACCACCTGCAATTAACAAGTCGTAGTTTTTCTTGTCTTGCTCATAACCCATTTTTATTAACTCTTCAGCTTCATCAATCATTTTAACAATGGCATTGTTCACCATACTTGAAGCAACAATTGAAAGTGCTTTTAAATCAGTAATAGTACCATTGCGCATTTTACTAAATGATAGTGCTTTATCAAAATAGGCTTTGGCCTTTTCTTTATTTTCAACTAACAATTCTAATTCGCCTAATCCTGCATAATTGCTAGGATTTGCAGGAGCAACTTTTATACCTTCATTGTAACAGATGGTTGCAGAGTCGGCGTTTAATAAATTTAAATAGGTTTGACCCAAATAATACCAATTATCGCCATTGGCAGGTTCTTTTGTTGTTAACTCTTTGAAAATGGTTCTTGATGCTTCATACTTTTCAAAGTCGATGGCTCTTAAACCATCTTGCAAGGTTTGAGCTTGTATAAATCCACTGAATAATACAGTAACTACTAAACTTAATATGCTATTTTTCATGTGTGTCAATTTATATTGATGGTTCTTATAGAAGACCTAAAAGGAACTAGGCCACCTTTTAATAATATTTTTTGTCCGGGTTCGCTTTCCATAAAGCTAGCAAAGCCTGTGCCAAGTCCGGAACGCATTTCTCTGCTAGCCACCTTAATTTGGCGCCAATACGGATATTGTTTCAAAGCAATATTTCCTTGCATGGGTTTGTTATTGATGCCAGCAGCGCGCATAAGGATAGGTTCAATATCTGCCACTTTAAGATTGGATAAGAAGCCCTTAGCTTGCACATCATCGGTATCGCTGATCCAACTAACGCCAATAATACCTATGGCATTTTTATTCTTTTGAACGTAGTCGATGACTTCAGGATTATTTTTGAGGGCAAAGCAATTTTTACCTAAAGGTGACCCTTTGAGCACGCTATCTTGAAGGAGGCGGATGGAGCCCGACTTAGGACTATCAAAAACTACCTGAATTTTGCCTAATTTACTCATGGAAGAAATTTGACTCCAGTCTGTAATTTCGCCAGAGAGTAATCCTTTGATTTGCTTCAAAGAAAAACTGGTATCTACATTGACTGGGTTTAAAACAAATGCCACTGCATCGTAACCAATTTTATGGTATTTGGCATTGCTAATTTTCTGTTCGTTTAAAACACTTATTTCACTGGCATTTAATTCGCGGGTAATAATTGCCAGCCTGGCACTGTCTTTTAGCATCATTTGAATGGCATCATATTCACTTAAATACACCATGTTAATTTTTGCCTGAGGGTACAGCTCATTAAAAACCATTTGTTCGGCCTGCATAATGGGTAAGAGACTTTCATCGCAAGCAACTGTAACTTCGCCAGTGGTTGGGGTATCATTGATTTTACTGTCTGAGTTTGGTTCAGAACAAGAAAAAAGAAAAAGAAATATCAACAATAAAAATGGGGTTCTCATGATTTTAATGCCCTCCAAAAGCGGAATATTCCATATAAGAACAGCAGAGAACTTACACCAATTATAGCCCAAGAATCCATATTTTCTAGCAATGGAAAAAAATAAAATATAACGCCCATGGCCATGTAAAATACCCCCATAACAAGGCTAAAATATTTAAAAATACCTGCAACCTTGTCGTTTCTATCTTCTCTAATTTCGTCTAATTCTTGGCTCATTGTATTAAATAACAAGGCCTGTTTCTGCCACCTAGCTTAAAAAACTAATTAGCAGAAGCAGGCCTTATAGAATATTAGTTTAACTGAAAGCGAATAGGCAAAGTAAACTTAACCGTTACAGCTTTACCATTTTGTTTTCCTGGCGTCCAATTTGGCATGGTTTTCACCACACGGATTGCTTCATCATCACAACCCCAACCTAGTTTTTTTCCTACTTGCTCTATCTGAGTAATCTTTCCATCGGCACCAACCACAAAAGTTAGTACCACTTTTCCTTCTATGCCATTTTCTCTTGCAAGCGGTGGAAACTGAATATTCTTACTCAAGAACTTATACATTTCTTCGGGACCACCAGCAAACTCGGGCATTTGCTCTGCAAAGGTTAAAATCTCAGGTGCATCTCCATCGCCTTCACCACCTTCGGTTAAGCTGGCATCCACACCATTTGCATCACCCTCTACAGTTGCCACACCAGCATCCTTGTCTTTCATTTCCTCTTGAATTGGAGGTGGTTCCTCGTCTGGCACTTCCTCATCAGGTTTAATTTCAGGAGGGGTAAATTTCACCGTACTTTTTAAAGGTGGCGGTGGTTCTGTTGGAGGTGGTGGCGGTTCATTTTTATCAATTGGAGGCGGTTCTTCCAATGTGGTAACATCAGTAATCTTTACTTCATTTTCTTTTGGAATTTTGGATTGAATGTAATCGATGATTACTGGAGCTGAGATGGTAGCGGTAAACAATACTACAGCGAAAACTATTCCTTTAATGGTATACTCATCACCCTTCTTGCGCAATACATAAGCACCATAAGCCTTGTTGCGGTGGTTAAAAACCAACTCAACCCATTTGCTATCAAATATATTTAATTTTGCTGCCATGTTAGAGTGGTTTTAAGGACATTGCTGTTTTAATTAAATCCTGTTCAACCGGCGTAATGTCTACAATTGCATAACGGCCTATGTTACAAATCAACATTTCATCAAGTATATCAACCAGGTTTCTATACTTAGCTTTGTCGTCTGCCTTAATTACAACAATAAGTGCATTAGGATTGGCTTTGATACCAGAAATTCTTTTCTTCATTTCATCCTCAGTAATTTGGTTCATTCTGTACATTTCTTTTAGTACTGGAATTGAATCATAATTATTTGCATTTGCTTTTACAAGCAACTCTTTGTTTTTATTTAATAGTGTGGCTCTGATACCACCTTTACTAAAATTAGTTATCACAGGTGTTTCAGGATCACCTGTTGTTTCGTTGATGAAATAATAAACAATTTCATCGTTTTCTGCCAACAAAAGAGTGATAGCTTGGGAAGCTTTTACTTTTTGTTTTTCCTCTTCAGTAACATCCTTTACAGGCATGTTAATCTCCATTGTTTTTGGCTTATTCATGGAAGTAGTTAACATAAAAAAGGTAATGAGCAAGAAGCCCAAATCTACCATGGGGGTAAAGTCAACACGGGTTGACATTTTCTTACCTTTTGGTTTCCCACCTTTTTTATGGCCACCGCCACCGCCTTCTATTTCTGCCATTTTATTTTACTATTTTTCAACTGTCTCGGTAGACATGTTGGTGATGAAATTAAAACGATTCACTTTTTTCTCTTGCAAGGTTTTGATTACTTGCTTTACAACCGGAAAATTTGCATCCTGATCACCTTTGATGGCTACACGCACTTGGTTATTGATTAAGCGCGATTGCCATATCCATTCTGCTAATTCATTGTTTAATGAATCGCAAGGAATTCCTGCTTGAAAAAACTTAGACCTATCC
>JBILJL010000174.1:0-5305 GCA_044377255.1 Bacteroidia bacterium | reverse complement strand
ACAATTATGAGCTCCATTAAAAGCGCAAGCGAATTAATCACGGTAAATAGGGTGGATTTGAGTTAAGGTATTGCTAGTTTGTGCTTAGTGTAATGATATTCAGTGTTTTATTTGGTTTCACAAAATGTAGGTTTTTAACTTTCTTTCAACACCTACCTTCTCAATGGGTAAACTATTTGAGATTATGCTAACTTTGAAAGATTAATGAATTGAAATGTCGATTGAAGCATATAATGGTGAAAAGTTAAAAGCGGAAGTTAAAAATAAATTTGTTGAGTTTTTAGAAGCACATCAGCAGCGAAAAACCCCTGAGCGCTTTGCCATTCTCGATGAAATTTATTCTAACAAGGAGCACTTTGATGTAGAAACCCTGTTCGAACACATGAAGAACAGGAACTACAGAGTGAGCAGAGCCACTGTTTATAATACCTTGGATTTATTATTGGATTGTGGTTTGGTTATCAAACACCAATTTGGCAGAAACATTTCTAGGTATGAAAAAGCTTATGGGTTCAGACAACACGACCATTTAATTTGTAACAATTGCTCAGAGGTTCATGAGTTTTGCGATCCAAGAATTCAACAGATTAAAACAACCATGGGCGAGTTGATGCAATTTACCATTACCAATCATTCATTGTACTTGTTTGGTGACCCACAATTAGATGCTGAAGGGAAATGTTTTTCGTGTAAGAAGTTAGTAAAAAAAGAAGATTAGAAATATGAAGGTTGATGTAGTGTTAGGTTTGCAGTGGGGCGATGAAGGCAAAGGTAAAATAGTAGATGTTTTAACCCCAAAATATGATGTAGTTGCCAGGTTTCAGGGTGGTCCTAATGCTGGGCATTCCCTTGAGTTTGGAGGCAATAAATATGTTTTAAATACCATTCCTTCAGGTATTTTTCATGAGCATTGTATCAATATTATTGGCAATGGGGTAGTGGTTGATCCGGTTCAATTAAAAAAAGAAATTGAAAAAGCAGAAACCACTGGAATTGATATTCGCAAAAACTTATTCATCTCCGAAAAAGCCCACGTAATTTTACCTACCCATAGATTGGTTGATGCCGCAAGCGAAGCCTATAAAGGTATTCACAAGGTTGGTTCAACCCTTAGAGGAATTAGCCCAACTTACCAAGATAAAATTGGCAGAAGTGGCCTGCGTATTGGCGATTTAATTGGTAATCAGTTTAAATCAAAGTATGATACTGCGGTAGCTAATCATAAAAAATTACTAGATTCTCTTAATCATGAATACACTTTGGCCGATTATGAGCCAGCATTTTTTGAGGCTGTGGAATACCTCAAACAATTTAAAATCATTAACACAGAGTATTATATTAACAAGTTAATTACCGATGGAAAAAAGGTTTTAGCTGAAGGTGCCCAAGGTGCTTTATTGGATATTGATTTTGGTTCATACCCTTTTGTTACCTCATCCAATACCATTACTGGCGGAGCATGCAGTGGCTTAGGGTTAGCACCTCAAAAAATAGACAAGGTTTTTGGTATTTTTAAAGCCTATTGTACCAGAGTTGGTAATGGACCTTTTCCTACAGAACAAAACAATGAAACCGGTGAGTTATTGAGGAAACTAGGTCATGAATTTGGCGCAACTACAGGTAGGCCAAGGCGCACAGGCTGGTTAGATTTGCCTACTTTAAAATATGCCATCATGCTCAATGGTGTAACAGATTTAATTTGTACTAAAAGCGATGTGTTGAGTGGCTTTGATCAAGTTAATGTTTGTGATTCTTATGAAATCAATGGCAAGCTTACCAATGAACTGCCTTTTAATATGGATGATGAGTTGATTAAACCTCAGTATAAATCCTTCCCCGGTTGGACAGGTAACTTAAGCGTGATGAAGCAATACAATGAACTTCCAGAAACTTTTAGAAACTACATGGAATACGTTGAAAAGCAAATTCAAGTGCCTGTAAGTATCATTTCTGTTGGGCCAGATAGAGAAGAAACCATTGTTAAATAGTTAATTCACTAGGGCTCTTTTGTAAATTTGAATGGTATTTTCTAGGCCCAAGTAAATGGCATCGCAAACCAAAGCATGGCCTATAGAAACTTCCATTAATCCTGGAATATTCTTGGCAAAATAAGCTAAATTTTCCTTGTTTAAATCGTGCCCAGCGTTTATGCCTAAGCCCAAATTTATTGCGGTTTGAGCCGATTGAATATAGGGTAGAATAGCTGCTTCTTTGTTTACTTCATAGTTTGCAGCATAGCTTTCGGTATAGAGTTCAATTCTATCTGCGCCAACTTTTGCAGCTCCTTCAACCATTTTTAGATTGGGATCAACAAATACGGATGTTCTTATGCCCGCTTTTTTAAAAACCGCAATAATTTCTGATAAATACGCAAACTCTTGAACGGTATCCCAGCCATGATCGCTGGTTAATTGATTTTGATTATCAGGAACCAAGGTTACTTGAATAGGATTTATAGCTAGTACCAAATCAACAAATTTTTGTTCTTTTGGATTGCCTTCAATGTTGAACTCGGTTTTTACTACCTCATTTAATTCATAAACGTCAGAATACCTTATATGTCTCTCATCTGGTCGGGGATGAATAGTAATTCCATCTGCCCCAAACAGTTCGCAATCTTTGGCTGATTTAACCAAATTTGGATTATTGCCACCTCTAGAGTTGCGGATAAGCGCAAGCTTGTTTATGTTCACAGATAATTTTATCATAAAACAGATTTATTTTGAGAGCGCAAAATTAGGTTTTAAGTTTAATTTGCAAAGCTTGTTTAGGAATAGCTATAAAAAGGCATGAATAACAAAAAGGGTTAGTGTTCATAGTTTACGGCATAGTTTTGCAACGCATTTGTTGGAAAATGGAACAGATTTGAGGTATATTCAGAGTTTGTTAGGACATGAAAGCAGCAAGACCACTGAAATTTATACGCACGTAACCACCAAGGGCTTTGATCAAATTAGGAGTCCGTTAGACCAACTATTTATGGATGATGAGCGTAAATAAAGGCAGGCTTGTTTTTTTATTTTTTTTAATTAGATTTGAGGAAGTAAGCATACAAATTTATCAATAAAAGCTTTTGAATAATTAAACAAAATGAATAACACTGCCCCAAAAATGGTTAATGATTTTAACAAAATCACTGTACACCTCACTATCGCGCACAAGGTAAATATACCCGAAACTCCCTTCCTTTTAAATCAAAAATTGAGTCACACGCGAAACTCCAGTTTCGCATGTACCCAAATACAAGTAACACCCGAAACTGGGTTTCGGGAAGCGAATTGTTATGTGCAACCTTATGACCGACACCGTAAACATTGACAGACAGACAAAATGAATGAAATTTTAAGAATATTTTTACCGACATATTTTATTGTATACTTCGGAATTGCCTTTGTAGCGAAAAGTGTAATTGTAGCAAAACGAATTGGGAAAAATCCACTTGTTTTACCAAAAGACGATAGTGCTTACGGACTAATTGGCTTTTACTTCAAACTGACACTGATTTTAATGTTTGTTTATGTTTTACTGTTTGCTTTTGTGCCGACACTTTACGACAATTTTTTACCAATTACACAACTTGACACATTGACAATAAAATATGTTGGACTTGGACTTTTAGCATTTGCCCTTATTTGGACAATTATTGCACAAGGACATATGAAAAACTCTTGGAGAATTGGAATTGATACAGAAACAAAAACCGAACTTATTACAACAGGACTTTTTCAATTTTCACGAAACCCAATTTTCTTTGGAATGGTTATTAGTTTAGTTGGACTTTTCTTGACAACACCAAACGCATTGACAGGATTATTTTTAATACTTGGTTATATTTTAATTCAAATCCAAATACGACTTGAAGAAGAATTTTTGACCAACCAACATGGACAAAATTATCTGAATTATAAACAAAAAGTGAGACGACTAATTTAATGGATAAACAAAAATTATATAAAACCGCATTCGGTCTTGCCATTTTTACAATTATCTACAACATTGCCGAAGGGCTTTTGGCGACATATCTTGGCTACGAAGACGAAAGTTTAGCATTGTTTGGTTTTGGTGTGGACAGTTTTATAGAAGTAATTTCAGGACTTGGAATTGCACATATGGTTCTTCGTATTCAAAGACAACCAGACAGTAACCGAGACGATTTTGAAAGAACTGCATTACGAGTAACAGGATTTTCATTTTATGCTTTGGTTTTTGGACTTGTTACGACAAGTATATACAACATTTGGACAGGACACAAACCCGAAACAACTTTTTGGGGAGTTGTGATTTCAATAATTTCAATCATAATAATGTGGATTTTGATTATCGGAAAGACTAAAACAGGAAAACAATTAAACTCGGACGCAATTCTTGCAGACGCAGAATGTACAAAAGTTTGTATTTATATGTCAATCGTATTGCTAATTAGTAGTGGAATTTACCAACTAACAAACTTTGCATATATTGACAGTATTGGGACACTTGGACTTTCATATTTTGCATTTAAAGAAGGTAGAGAATGTTTTGACAAAGCGAAAAGTAACAAACATTGTGGCTGTGAACACGAATAAAAAAACGAAAGAAAAAAGGCTGCACATAACATGGGTTTGGCAAAAGTGGGGCTTCAGTGCTAAATTGAACATTTGTACTTTCTATTAGCTTTTGTACTAAATTTGAACATTTGTACTTCTAATTCCCCACCTTCGCCAAGCCCAAAACCGTTATAGGGCATTGTAAAACGACAGACAGACCAGTAAATCGACAGACAGAAAATGAAAAGAAAAGCCAACGCTTCGACAAAATCAAAAGAGGTGCAACCCAACACACAAGCCGACACACAGTTGCACCACATTTGCTTTTGCCCCAACGCACCAGCAGAACGACAAATGACTGCAAATTTTAATACTTTTGACAACTAACACTTTGAAGCATAATGACAGCTATAATAATAATCGCAATAATAATTTTTATACTCTATGCCGCTACGAGCAAGAAAAAACCGACCCAACAAAACACGACCTATACAAATACCAACAACAAACAAAAATCTGAAAAGGAAATTCGAGATGAATTAGTGCAAAGTCTTATTAAAAACATCAAAGTTACAGTGACGACATCAAGCTCAACAAGCAACTACAATGACGATTCAATTATTGATGTCACAGACCAATCCTATAGAATAAACTCAAATAGTAATTTGAAAAAATACAGTAGTGGTGTGCCCTACTGGGCACACCACTATGTTTATTCTTATTCTGAAATCAATAGTGCATCAAGTGAACAAAAGAAGTTCTACGCTATTTTCAAAAAC
>JBILJL010000173.1:0-5334 GCA_044377255.1 Bacteroidia bacterium | reverse complement strand
TGGCATCAGCCTCGGCCAGGCGCGTGGCTTGTTTCAGTAAAACGTGGTTTTGGATCAAACCAAATGGCTGTTGGGCTTTTGCATCCCAATTACTGCCTGTATGGTGAAAATACAAAGCTGCTCCATGATCTATTAGCCACAATTCCTTGTTCCAAAATAACATATTCGTATTGCGCACCGTGCGATCCATATTCATGATCAAATTATCTAACCACACAATTTGCGAAGCCAAAAGCGAATCTACTTTGCTCACTACTGGATCATAACTAATTGCCCCAGAAAGAAAATGCAAAGCCAAATTGAGCCCAGTACTCGCTTTCAACAAATCCTGAATTTCCTCGTCGGCCTCAGTTCTTCCAAAAGCTTCATCCAAATTTACAAACACCAACTCTGGCACCCTTAAGCCCAATAACCTCGCCAATTCACCACCTATTAATTCTGCTATCAATGCCTTTGCACCTTGCCCTGCGCCCCTAAATTTTACCACATACAAAAAACCATCGTCGGCCTCCGCCAAAGCAGGCATAGAGCCTCCTTCACGCAATGGCGTAACATAGCGCGTAAGGTTTACCGTTCTTAATTCCAACTTGTGCATGCTCAATATTACAATTAAAGTTAAATAGAAAAAAGCAATGCCGTTCGGTTTGAACCAATATGTAGTTACCCGCTGACATAAAATTTATGATTTGCCTTTTAAGCAATTCTCAAAAACACTATCTTCGGCAAGATTTGATTCCACAAAGTAAAATAGATGAAATACTCCATGCAGCCCATATTGAAGAGGTAGTGGGCGATTTTGTGCGCCTCAAACGTAGAGGTGCCAACTTAACTGGCTTGTGCCCTTTCCATAACGAAAAAACACCCTCCTTCTCCGTTTCCCCTGCCAAAGGTATCTACAAATGTTTTGGTTGCGGCAAAGCAGGCAATGCCGTTAATTTTGTGATGGAACACGATAGCCTCGGATATATTGAGGCACTCAAGAGCTTGGCTGAACGCTACCGCATTGATTGGCCGCAACAAGAGAATGTAAACATCGACCAAGAACGTGCCTTGCGCTCAGAAAAAGAGAGCCTTCAAATTCTCAATAATTGGGCTGCAGATTTTTTCGAACAAGAACTTTGGGAAAGCGAAGAAGGAAAAAATATAGGTCTATCCTACTTCGAAGAGCGTGGGTTCAGAACAGATATCATCAAAAAATTTAAACTAGGTTATAGTCATGATAGTTGGGATCATTTTACCTCTGCAGCCACCCAAATGCAATTTAGCCAAGAGGTATTGGTTAAGGGTGGTTTGGTAAAACAAAATGACCAAGGAAAGGTGTATGATGCCTACCGCGGAAGAGTAATGTTTATGATTCACAGCGCCACTGGTAAAGTGATTGCCTTTGCCGGACGCCAGCTCAAAAAAGACGACAAAAGTGCCAAATACGTTAACTCTCCAGAGACTTTATTGTACCACAAAAGCAACGAACTATATGGTTTGTTCTTTGCCAAAAATGCCATACGCCAAAACGATTTTGTTTACCTTGTAGAAGGCTATACCGATGTTATTTCTATGCACCAATCTGGGGTAGAAAATGTGGTGGCATCTAGTGGCACTTCTTTAACAGAAAATCAAATTAGGCTCATCAAACGTCATACAGATAATGTAACAGTTTTATACGATGGCGATGCTGCCGGCATCAAAGCCAGTTTGCGTGGTATAGATATGTTATTAGAGCAAGGACTCAACGTAAAGGTGCTCCTATTCCCCGATGGCGATGATCCAGATAGCTATTCAAAAAAGGTTGGTTCAGACCAATTTCAACAATACCTACAAACAGAAACGCGAGATTTCATTCTCTTCAAAGTAAACCTGTTGATGAAAGATGCGGAACACGATCCGCTCAAAAAAGCTCAAGTTACACGTGATATTGTAGAGAGCATTAGCAAAATTCCGGATGGCATCAAGCGCATGGCTTTTATCAGAGAATGTGCCGCTTTATTGGATATGAATGAGCAGCTCCTTATTGCTGAACTCAACAAAAGTAGAAACAGCTTTTTAACGCAAAAAGAAAAAGATTGGATAGCCACAGAGCCTCAAGAAGTGCCTCACCAAGAGGAATTGGCTCAGATAATTAACCAATCACCCACCTTTGAGCAAGAGCAATACATCATAAAATTACTCTTACTCCATGGCCATAAACCTGCCCCGGGTTACGCCAATGTTGCAAACTATATTCTTAAGAAAATGGAGCTCGATGAAATCAATTTTGAACATGAAATCATGCGATTAATGCTGAATGAATTTAAGGCTTTCGTTTTGAACCAAACCGATTTCAATACCCAAACATTTACGCACCATTCTAACACCATTATCTCAAGTGCCGCCGCAGGTTTGCTATCGGTGATGCATGAGATGAGTCCACGTTGGGTTTCTAAATACGATATCACAATGGACCATCCCGATGACATGTTTTTAAAAGATGTAGAATCGGCATTGATATACCTCGAAAAACATAACCTCAATAAACTATTGGAGCAGGTGCGTGCCGACCTCAAAGTAGCCCAAGAAAAAAGTTTGGATGAAGAAGTTCACCTGAATATGGAAGTATATAAACTCATCAAAGAAAAACAAAATTACTTATCGGCTAAAAGTGGCACCGTTATTCTGCATTAAAAATGAACATCACAAAAACCATAGGCATCATTAGAGAAACTAAAAAGCCAGAAGACCTTCGTACTCCTCTTACTCCCAAACATTGTGTGGAGTTGATGAATTATTTTCCAAGCATCAAAATATTGGTTCAACCCGCCCCTTTTAGGTGCTTCAAAGACGAAGAATACGAAAAAGTTGGCATAGAAATAAAAGAAGACTTATCGGAATGTGATATATTATTGGGCGTAAAAGAAGTATTGGAAGGTGAATTAATACCAAACAAAACCTACTTGTTTTTTTCGCATACCATTAAAAAACAAAGTCACAATAGAAACCTATTACGCGCCATTCTCAAAAACAATATTACCCTCATAGATTATGAAACATTAACCTGGGAAGCAGGCAATAGAATCATCGGCTTTGGTCGTTTTGCGGGCATTGTAGGCACCCATTATGCCTTTACTATGTTGGGCAAAAAATATGGTTATTTCGGTTTGAACCCAGCCAATAAAGTAAAGAATTATGAAGAACTGCTGTCACAATATAAAGGCCTCGTTATGCCACCTGTTCGCATTGTATTGTGTGGAGACGGAAGAGTGGCACATGGCTGCATAGAGTTTTTACGCAAACTAAAAATACACCAAGTTAGTCAGGAAGAGTTTTTAGAAGATGATTATGACCGCCCCATTTTTGTGCACCTGCGTAGCGAAGATTATTACGAAAGAAAAGATGGCAGACCTTGGGACAAATCAGATTTCTACAAACATCCCGAAGATTATAGAAGTTGCTTTAAACCATACTACCAAAAAGCAGATGTAATGCTCAACGCTGTTTTTTGGAAAGAAGGCATAGAACCATTCTTTACCCATGAAGAAATGAAGGACAGTGATTTCAGAATTAAAATAATTTCAGATATCACCTGCGATATTCCCGGACCAGTTCCCAGCACCATCCGCAGCACTACTATTGAAGCTCCATATTATGGCTATAATGTTTATTTAGAAAAAGAAGTACAACCCTTTTTGCCAAACGTAATAGATGTGCAAGCAGTAGGCAACCTCCCCTGCGAGCTACCATTCGACGCCAGCATAGAATTTGGCGAGCAATTGATGCGTCATATTCTGCCCAAGCTCTTAACAGATGATAAAGAAAATATTATCCAAAACGCAACCATCGCCACGCAAGGGCAGCTAACAGAAAAGTTCGCCTACCTGGCTAACTACGTGGGATAGCAGACAAGCCCCAACCTGAGGATGATCGAGGTAGTTGCATGTTAGCCCCAACCTTCAGGTTGGGGTCACCACACCCGCCAGCCACTCACTCTTGAGCCACTACGTCATGGTGAGCCTGTCGAACCACATCACCCTATGCCCTCAGCCTATCCTTAGGTCGAATGGGCCATACACTTAAAATGCCCCTTCGGACACCTATCAAACCCAATCTTACTGCACGGTCTGCAAGACAAACCCTTGACCTCCACAACATGCTGCTCCACATGCTGCTCCCCGTAATAGGGCGTCATGCCAAACTCTGGTAAGGTATTTCCCCAAAAAGAAGTGATAGGCACCTTAATCGCTGCAGCTATGTGCATCATGCCCGTATCATTGGTATAAAGGTGCATGCTATGTTGCACCATAAAAGCACTTTGGTTCAGGTTTAATTGACCACACGCATTGATGCAATTTTTGCCCAAAGCCTCTGCAATAATTGCCGCATTAACTTGGTCTTCTTTGCCACCCAAAAGCACAATTGGGTAGCTTAATTTTTGCGCCAAATCAATCACCCTATGGTTGGGCAAACGCTTGGTAAAATGTTGCGCCCCAATAGCCCAGGTATAGTATTTATTTTCTTTCGGTTTGAACCCATTAAACTCCAACAAATGATCTGGCTCAGGAATAAAATAATCCAACCCGGCACCATCATTTTTAACCCCTAAAGATTGTGTAGTTTGCAAATACCTATCAACAATATGTATGGATGGGAGCTTAAATATTTTGAAGTTCACCGCTAAAAATTTCTCTACATTTAACTTTGGAAACGAATAAGCCTTAACCCCCAAAACCCCTTTAATCAAGGCCGTTCTCAGGTTATGGTGCAAATCTATCACCACATCAAAATGCTCCTTACGCAACTCATAACCCTTGGCAATAGGATGCTTATCTAAATAATGAATCTGATGTATATACGGATTATGCTCTAACAAAATTTTGAAACCCAGCTTGGTCAAATAATGCAACTCCACCCCAGGTACCTGCAGCTTCAAGCAACGCAATACAGGCGTAGTCAAAACCACATCACCAATAGAGCTAAATCGTATAATCAAAATCTTCATCCGCCCGCAATATAAAGAAGAAAGCCGCAGGTCGCAAATCGAAGGTTGCGAATAGTGAATGGTGATTTGTGAATAGTGACTTGTGATTTGTGACTTGTGACTTGTGACTAGTGATTTGTGAATAGTGACTGGTTACCAGTCACCAATTACCAGTCACCAATTACCAGTTACCAGTCACCAATTACCAGTCACCAGTCACCAATTACCAGTTACCAGTTACCAGTTACCAGTCACCAATTACCAATTACCAGTCACCAATTACCAGTCACCAGTCACCAAAAGCTAAAATAGCTTAATTCTTCTTAGCTCTTTTCATTTTCTTAATACCGTAACCCAAACCGGCGGCAATTAAAAAACCTACCCCA
>JBILJL010000172.1:0-5375 GCA_044377255.1 Bacteroidia bacterium | reverse complement strand
TCAGAGATTGTGAAAATGGAAATCCCAACGCCTATTTCGACAATCCCATTTCTATTGGAATTTTTGAAAAAAATACACACATCAAGAAAACCCAATTTAGTTTGGCATTTTCTGCTATAAACGACGATACCCTAAAGTTTACAGGTGATAATTGCGCAAATATTGTAACAGGTTGTACGCATATTGCCACTTATAAATCAAATATTACCCTTAATTCAAATACCTACAATAGTAATAATGGCTATTACTTAAGCTGGCAACGTTGCTGCAGAAATGGTATTATAGAAAATATCCTTAGGCCTGGTGATGCTGCCATGACGCTATACACCGAATTACCTAATTTAAAAGTGGTAAAAAACAGCACACCCAGGTATACCAGTAACCCAAACACTCTGTTGTGCGTAAACAACTTGTTTTTGTACAACATGAATTTTGTGGATGATGATGGCGATGAGTTAAGGTATTCTTTGATTGAACCTTTAAATGGAAACCTTGATAAGAACAACCCTAGTTCTGTAACTGCAACTGCTGGGCCATATTCTACTACCATTTGGAAAAATGGCTATGGCAATAACAATGCAATTTTAGGTGATGTGCCATTAAGTATTGATGGCTCATCAGGTTTAATTTCTTGTAATCCTAGCACGCCTGGTGTTTATGTGGCAAGTATTAGGGTGGAAGAATTTAGGTTTGGTTAAAAAATTGGTGAGGTGCGCTTGGAGCTACAGCTAACGGTAACCATCTGCCCAAACAACCCGCCAATTGCCAGCGTAACCACCATCAATGATATGTTACTTACAACAGACTCTGTTACTATAACCATTCCAGACAGGGTGTGTTTTAAAATTAGGGGGTTTGATCCAAGTGATTCTGTTTACATGCGAATTACCATGGACTCTTTGGATTCTTCCTTTGTTAGCAGACCAGTTTTTGATTCAGTTGCAAATGGGTACAAATCTGTTGAAACAAATATTTGCTGGCAAAGTGCTTGTGAGTTGGAGGGGTTGAAAAAAGCTATACCTTTTAGAGTTTATGTATATGACAATGGTTGCCCAATTTCTAGGAATGCAACCTCAACTTTTTGGATCAAGTTTAACCCCATGCCTTTGGTAAATTCAACCGATTTATTGTGCATGAACCTAGTGAGTAACAAAGAAACTTATATTTATTATGGAGATTCTACAAATCCAGCCAATCCTTATTTTGATAAATATTTTGTTTATAGAGGGGTAGATTTTAAGAATTACAAGGTTATTGATACCATATACCAAAAAGGTTTGCGCGTTTACCATGATGCCAATGCGCCAAATTACAATGTAGTAAATTATACCTACTTTATGGTTGGGGTAAATAAATGCGGAAATCCTGGTCCGCCTTCTGATACGCTTTCTACTTTTGAGCAGTTAGAAGCTTTACCCAAAAAGCAAGTGCTTAAATATGTTACTGTAGTTGATAATAGCAGAATTGAAATAGCTTGGCCCCAAACTCCCGAGAAAGATTTTGCCAAGTACTTTTTGTATAAGGGAATCAGAGGCAAAACTACTTATGATTTAATTGCCACAATGGAAGAGCCGGATGAAACAAGCTTTTCCGATTCAAAAGTTTCGGTGGCAGATACTTCTTACTGCTATTATTTAGTGATGAAAGATACCTGCGATAATATTGGTCCGAATGGATTGTTAGCTTGTTCCATGGTTTTACAAGGCAAATCTGCCGATTTTATTAGCAGAATTAATTGGCAAAACTACCCTGGTTGGGCTGGGGGAGTAGAGCAGTATAAAATTTTTAGGGCTGATCCAGCAAATGATTTCAGGCAATTGGATAAGTCGGATTCCATTTTAAAATATGCAGATTCCAAGCTGAACCTAAATGAAGGTTTGTTCTATTATTATATAGAAGCAAAAGAGCGGTTCAATGAAAGTGCCTCACCGTATTTTGATGCTGTAAGTCAATCCAATACCATCATGTTGTATCAATCTCCTATAGTTTATACCCCAAATGCCTTTACGGCAAATGGAGATGGGCTCAACGACCAATTTAAATGGGTGCCAGTGTTTGTAAAGGACTTTAACATACAGATTTACAACCGATGGGGAGAGAAAGTTTATGAAACCAATAACAAGAACGAGCCCTGGGATGGAAAACTCAATGCCGAAATTTGCCAAGCCGATGTTTATTTTTACCGTTTGAGGTATACAGGTTATGATGGATCCGATAATACCCAAAGTGGGAATTTTACCTTGCTAAGGTAAGTTGCTGAATTGCAAATACATATAAAATAGCCTCGTTTCTGGATTTTTCCCACACCCGTACTTATACACCCTTTATTAACTTTTATTTGCCTGAGGTTGAAAAGCATGGCAAAGTTTGAGTCGATTTCTCAAAATCTTAACCTACAAATTTGGTTTGAAATTGTAATTTTACAGCCTTAAATAGGAGGAAATTTTGATGGCAGAAGAAACACCAGTTTTATTAAGTAAACGCAAAAATATTCAGATTTTGCTTGATTATTGTTTGGATCAAAGAGTAGGTTTTACGGTAAATCCGAGAGCTATTTCTAATGATGATTTTGAAATTGAAGTAAATATTTCGGGTATCAAGCAAGCAATTGCCCTAGGAATGTTTGCCAAGGAAAACAAAATTGAAGTGGCTGGCATGGGCGAATTAATTAAACCCAAAACAGTAGCTCCTAAAAAAGTTGAACCAAAAGAAAATCCTGCACCCACATTAATGGATGCGCCAGTTGTTGAACAATTGAAGGAAGAGAGTTCAATGTTAAGTTTCGACTTAAATGTTAACGGCAACTAATAAGAAATTATGGGTTGTGGCCATATTTAGGTTTCGTTGTTTGTGGTAAAGCAACGAAGATTTGATTGATTACGCAAGAAAGGGAGCCTCGGCTCCTTTTCTTGTTTTTAGACGTGATTGTTTTGTTTTTTAAGAATTCCATATTCACAACCAAAGTCAAAAATTAGGCGCTAAAGTCAAACATACAATTCAAAATAATAGCAATGATTTTTTTTCGCCTATAAACGAATAATTATTATATTTGTATAAATTATTCTAGTGTGGAAGAAAAATTTAATATCCTGAAGAAGTACAATTTTTGGAATGGAAATGTTCCAGAACAAGGTTTCTTACGTTTAGATTATCTCAATGCTATTCGCAGTTTTTTCCATAATAAATTGGTAAAAGTAATTGTGGGGCAAAGGCGAACAGGCAAAAGTTATATTTTGAGGCAAATCGCAAATGATCTAATTTCTAATGGTGTGCATCCACATAACATTTTTTATTTGAACAAAGAGTTTATCGATTTTGATTTTATAAACCACTATACTGATTTAGAAGAATTGATTAAACTCTATCAATTTAAACTAAAACCTCAAGGGAAAATCTACTTATTTTTTGATGAAATTCAAAATATAGCACAATGGGAGCGACTCGTAAATTCCTATTCTCAAGATTTCACGGAAAGTTATGAGGTGGTAATTAGTGGTTCCAATTCTAAAATGCTTTCAGGCGAATTGGCTACTTTACTCTCGGGCAGGTATGTCAATTTTGAAATATTTCCATTTAGCTTTAAAGAGTTTGTGGGTATTACAAATCAAAATAGCAGCAAAGAAATGTATATCAAGTATATGCAAAGTGGAGGATTGCCTGAACTTTTTGTATTGCCAAACGAAGAAACCAAAAGGCATTATGTTGCATCTGTAAAAGACACTGTTTTGCTTCGAGATGTTATACAAAGGCATGCTATTAAGGACCCAAATTTATTGGAAGAAATTTTTATATACTTAGTTAATAATGCGGCCAATTTATTGTCTGTTAATAATGTTACAAATTATTTAAAAAGTAAAGGCCGAAAGACATCTTATGATACCATTGCAAATTATATTGGTTATATAGAAGATACCTTTTTACTTCACAAAGCAGAACGATTTGATATAAAAGGAAAAGATACCATTGCTGGAAATGTAAAATATTATTGCAATGATCTAGCCTACAAAAACTACTTGTACGACGGGTTTGGATATGGAATTGGCTATCAATTAGAAAATTTGATTTATTTGGAACTTCGTCGATTGGGTTATGAAGTGTATGTTGGTGTGATGCCAAACAAAGAGATTGACTTTGTGGCCACAAAAGGAGATGAAAAGGTCTACGTTCAAAGTGCTTATTTGTTAATTGATGAAGAAACAATTAAAAGAGAATATGCTTCATTAGAAGCTATTAATGATAATTATCCTAAACTAATAGTGTCGTTAGACGATATTACAATGCCAGTTAACAAAGGAATTATCCATCTACAGGCTTGGAAATTACATGATTATTTAAAAGGATAAAATACAAATTGAGGAGCCACTTCCAACAATTAATTATAACTTAGCAGCCTACTTTAATGGCAAGCAACGAATTGTTAAAAAAATATTGGTTCAGCATGAATAGGTGCTATCTTTGCCACAATGCAAGAAGAATTTGACGAGGATATAGATACTGGTGAAGAGCAGGAACTGTTTGAACATTTCCATTTGGTAGTTGACAAAGGGCAGGGAATGCTGCGTATAGACAAGTTCTTGGTAAACCGTATTGAGAATGCCACACGCACGAAAATACAGGCTGCTGCCGATGCAGGTTCCATTTTAGTTAATACCAAGCCAGTAAAATCGAGCTATAAAGTAAAGCCCTTAGATGTTATTTCTATTGTATTACCCAATCCTCCTAAAAATACACAAATTGTTCCAGAAGATATTCCGCTCAATATTATCTACGAAGATGATGATGTGCTTTTAGTCAATAAAGTTCCTGGAATGGTGGTTCACCCGGGTTACAACAATGTAACTGGAACTTTGGTGAATGCTCTCGCATGGTACTTAAAAGGCAACGAGTTCATGGAGGAAAACAATATCCGCCCAGGATTGGTTCATCGCATAGATAAAAACACCTCAGGCATTTTGGTCATTGCCAAAAAGGATGTGGCTATGACTCACTTAGCCAAACAGTTTTTTGATCACAGCATTGAACGTACTTACCAAGCCTTAGTTTGGGGCGATTTAGCCGAAGATGAAGGTACCATAACCGGTTATATTGGCCGCAGTGCAAGAGATAGAAAGGTTTTTCAATTATTTGATGATGCCGAGAAAGGCAAATGGAGCGTAACCCATTACAAGGTTTTAGAAAGAATTGGTTATGTTACTTTGATTGAATGTAGACTCAAAACTGGGCGTACCCACCAAATTAGGGTTCACTTGAAAAGCATTGGTCATCCCATTTTTTCGGATAGTACCTATGGTGGCGATTACGCAGTGAAAGGTACTACTTTTACGCGTTACAAGCAGTTTGTAGACAATTGTTTTGCCCTCATGCCAAGACAAGGT
>JBILJL010000171.1:0-5425 GCA_044377255.1 Bacteroidia bacterium | reverse complement strand
AATTCTAACACTAAAGCCACTCCGCTCCCATTGTCTTCCATGCCTCTGGCTTCGCAGGCTGTATCACAAGAACTTTCGCACCTGCTATCGTAGTGGGCTTCAATAAGGATAAAACCTTTTTGAGAAGTATCAGTACCCGGCAATATACCCAAAACATTTTTATGGGTATTCATGTTACAAATCATTTTGTCGAATTGAAAAAATCCTGTGATGAACGCTGGATTATTTTGTTTAATTTTATTGAACTGAGCCAAAGCCCAGTTTCTTGCAGCACCAATACCGTTGCTTACCGACAAGGTATCTGATCCCGAATTTCTATTTCTAAATTGGTTCAAACCGAATAAATATTGCAACAAAGAATCTGAGGAAGTTTGAGAAAGCAAATTTTGTTTAATGACAGCTTTGGTTGAGTTGGTTTGGGCCGAATAAAATTGTGATGGACTGTATTGACCTTTCAAAACAGGCAACATTAGCGGCTCAGACAAACGTAAGTTGGTTTGAGCCGAAAGCGATAAGCATTCCGCCAATACTAACAATATAAACATTAAACGAAATACATTTTTCATATGCTTGGGATTATTAATTAATTTTATTTGGTGCAGTTAAAGTTCTAAATGTGAATATCAAATGTAATAAAACCTATCGTTTTTTAATTAAAAATTGTATTGAAAGAATGATTAAACTTTAAATAAATGTTTGAGTAATTAAAAGCCTTTTTGCCTAACAAAAATTGGTATTTTTTACTCTATAATAATTAATTGCTTAAATTTGAAGGATGCGTTTTCGTTCACCAGATTTACAAACCGAGTTTACCTTTAAAACTAGCAGAAGTGGCGGGGCTGGAGGGCAACATGTAAACAAAGTAGAAACCAAGGTTCAACTATCATTTGATATTAAGTTATCTCAATTGTTAACAGAATTAGAAAAGGAATTGTTGCTGCATAAACTTAGTAAATACATAACCTTAGATGGCGTTTTGCAAGTTAGCTCCCAAGATGGAAGGAGTCAGCATACAAATAAATTGGATGCTTTACGTAAAACCTACAAGTTGCTCAACAAGTGTTTTGAGATTCGCAAAAAGCGAAAACCTAGCTCACCTACCAAGGCTTCATTGGCAAAACGTAAGGTAAGCAAACAACGCAACAGCGCAATTAAACGGTTGCGAGGTAAGCAAGATTTGGAGTAGACCAAATAATTACCCGCTTAAGATTGTATTTAGATTGTAAAAATCAAAAAACAAATTGACCCTAATCTGTAATCACTACCTTCTTAGCTTCCTGAAAATTGGCACCATTGACTTTAATAAAATACACTCCAGCAGGAATGCCATTTAGTTTTAACTTTAAATTGGTTTCCATTGGAGAAAGTTGCTGTGTTACCATTTGCTTACCTTCTATGGATATTAGCTCAATGAATAGTTTTTCGTTACTTCCTTTTCCCAATTCTATTATAAGTTGATCTTTGGCCGGATTTGGATAAACATCAAAAGAATTATTATTATTTATTGGTTCATTAATCAATGTTGACCCATTTACTTTAAAGCTTAAGTATCTTGTAGCGCTTAACTTCACAGGACAGGCTCTATCACTAGAAACTAAGCGCAATAGGTATGGCTCTGCTCTTGCTGCCCCAAAACTTGGAGTCCAACAAAATTGTATACTGTCCTTTTTTGGTCCAGTTAAACCTCTATTCAATGTGTCATATAAATAAGTAATTTTAGCACCAGCTTTAAACAACTCACTCGTTGAATTCCAACTAATGTCTGTTGTATCGCTTCCAGAGGTATTATCCCATGCTGATATGATCAAGCACAATGGCTTTCCAAAGCTCAAGTTAAATGAATAAGTTGGCTGGGGCGTAGTTAAAATCCCTAAAGAATCATAGGTCCTTAACACTGGTGGATTATTTGCAGGACAAAGCACTGTTTGAATAGAAATGTCTCTTGTAACCTCTCCTACCAATTCCATTTTGCCATTTATTTTTTGCCATTGTTTTACTATTATTGGCATGTTAGCTACAAATGTACCTTGAGGTCGGTAACGTATATCGCCATTGGAGCTGATGTCAATTCCGGCTGGCAGTAAAGCGGGTGGACTTTGAATAGGAGCTCCCAAATAAGGAAATGGAACCAAAGCACTATAAGGCGATTGATAAATAACTGGCGTATTCCTATTTTGCAGCATCGGACCTTTTTCATAACTCAAACTGTCGCCATCTGGGTCTATTGCACCCATTGCGTTATTTACATCTTGTCCAACACATACTATAAAAACCGGGTCGTTTGTAAAAACAGGTGAACTGTTGCAACCATTGGCACAACGATTAATCATGATGTCGGAATAATAATTTGTGGAATTGGATGTTACAATTGTAGATATGGCATTACCTCTACAGCAATGTGAAAACCCAATACAAACCTTGCAACAGGCAGCTGGTATGGCATTTAAATTCACTTTCCCCTCAAAATAATATACCTCAATTCCAGGAGTAAAAGTACCAGGTGTTCTAGAGCCACAATTGCTACAAACTGATTTTGCTAATTTACACAATTGCACCACATCATAAGCCGATACATTTTTTACTACCGTTAAATCAGCATTGCCATAATTTACATCTAAAAAGGCGCTATCAAATCCCTTGATACTTACATTCACTTTACACGATGAGCTAAGCGAGGTTGGGCAATTAGCACAAAACTCAATACCAGTGCAATCTCTGTAAAGCTTAATTCCAACTATATATTCACCGGGAGTACCTGTGCAAGTATAGCGCATCTCGGTGCAAACAATATGGTTGGCAATACTTTGGTTTGAACCTAAACCCAATAAAAATAGAAGGGAGAAAATAAATTTATGTAGCTTTTTCATCATTGAGGTCGATTATGTATACAAAGCTATTACTTCAATCCTTAAACAAAACTTTATATTTGAAAATAATATTTTTATTAATAGCAAAGAAAGCACATGAATCCTGCAGTAGATTCCTTTTTTAGTAAAGTCCAAAAATGGCAAGACGAAATGGCCTTGTTGCGCGCAATTGTGATTAGTTGCGGCTTGGTTGAAGAATTAAAATGGGGAGTTCCTTGTTACACTTATCAGCAAAAAAACATTGTAATGATACATGTGTTCAAAGAATATTGTGCCCTCCTATTTCATAAAGGTTCATTGATTCAAGATAGTGATGATTTATTTATTCAACAAACAGAAAATGTGCAATCTGGCAGGCAAATTAGGTTCACAAATAGCAAAGAAATAATAAGGCTTGAACCAATCTTGAAGGCCTATATTTTTGAAGCTGTTGAGGTTGAAAAAGCAGGTATAAAAATAGCTTATAAAAAGCCTGAAGAATATAAAATGCCTGATGAATTTAAATTCAAGTTAGATGAAATGTCAGCATTAAAAACTGCATTTGAGGCTTTAACCCCCGGAAGGCAAAGAGGCTATTTGCTTCATTTTGCAGGTGCCAAACAATCAAAAACGCGTTTAGAAAGAATAGAAAAGTATATTCCAACAATTCTCAAAGGAAAAGGAATAACAGACTGTACCTGTGGACTCTCAAAAAAAATGCCTAGTTGCGATGGTTCGCACAAATCCCTTAAGTTAAAAGGATAGTCGGGCTATAAATTTATCTCCGTTTTAAGAACAATTTCCCTTCTGCATTGTCTATATTCTTGGTTCAAACCGAATAAATATAGCGCCAAAAAACTAAAGTAAATTGGGAAAGCAGGAAATTAACATTGTATGGCTTAAAAGAGACTTGAGGTTAAAAGACCATGAGCCACTGTTTTATGCACAAGAAGCCCAACTGCCTTTTCTGCTTATCTATTTCTTTGAACCTTCTGTAATGGCCTACCACGATAGCGATTCAAGGCATTGGCGCTTTGTGTATGAATCGCTAATAGACATGAATGAGAAATTAAAAGGTAGTAGTGGTCAGGTTTATATTTTCCACCAAGAGGCATTGCCTGTTTTTGAATCTCTTTTTCAACTGTTTATGGTAAAGCAAGTTTTCTCCTCTCAGGAAATTGGAAATGGACTAACCTATGAACGCGACAAACAGGCTAAAATTTTGTTTGAAACCAACTCTGTAGTTTGGAATGAATACCAAACCAATGGCGTTATAAGAAGGCTCAAATCAAGAAAAGATTGGGAAAAACGTTGGAAAGAAAAAATGACCAGCCCCATAAAATCCATTGAAGTATCCAACTTAAATTTAGTTCGGTTTGATCCAAACTTGTACGAAAAATTAAAGGGTAAAGCCCTACCAAATACAATCACAACACCTCACAAAAATTTCCAAACTGGTGGTGAATATTGGGCTTGGCGCTACCTAGAAGACTTTATTGCAGTAAGGCATGTTAATTATAGCAAGCACATTAGCAAACCGCTTTTGAGTAGAACGGGCTGTAGTAGAATTTCGCCTTACTTGGCTTATGGCAATTTGAGTATGCGTCAGGTTTTTCAGGAAACCATGCAACATTACAATCAATCAACAAACAAGAGGGCGCTGTCTAATTTTATATCCCGATTACATTGGCATTGCCATTTTATACAAAAATTTGAGGATGAAAGTAGGTACGAATATGAAAATATCAATAGGGCATACAATCAATTAATAAAACCCAAAAATGAAGTATTCATCCAAGCTTGGCAGACTGGTTTAACAGGAGTTCCAATTGTGGATGCCTGTATGCGTTGTTTGGTAGCAACAGGCTATATCAATTTTAGGATGCGGGCAATGGTAGTTTCATTTTTTGTTTTTAACCTTTGGCAAGATTGGCGCGAATTACATTTCTTGGCCAAGCAATTTTTAGATTATGAGCCAGGCATTCATTACCCGCAACTACAAATGCAAAGTGGCACAACAGGAATTAATACTATACGAATTTACAATCCAATTAAAAACTCGGAGGACCATGATCCAGAAGGGATTTTTATCAGAAAATGGGTGCCAGAATTAATAAATGTTCCCAATAATTTTATTCACGAACCGTATAAAATGTCGTTTTTTGATCAGCAGTTGTTTCACTGCGAGATAGGAAAACATTATCCTACTCCTATTGTTGATATAGATGAAAGTAGAAAGGTTGCGAGCAAAATTGTTTGGGAGTACAGGAAAAATGAAGGTGTGAGGATAGAAGGAAAACGTATCTTGGCTAAGCATGTAAGTAATCCCAAATCGCACTTAACCAAAAAGAAAAAGACAACCCAAACGAGCTTATTATGAAAACATTTTTAAAGGCCCAATGGCAAAACTTAGCAATGGCCAACTATGAAATTGACCCGCAATATTTATTGCCCTTTTTACCAAAGGGTGTTGAATTAGATTATTTCAATGGCAAATCATATATTAGTTTGGTAGGTTTTCTTTTTAAAAACACTTCAATCTTCGGGCTTCCAATTCCATTGATGGGCACATTTGAAGA
>JBILJL010000170.1:0-5440 GCA_044377255.1 Bacteroidia bacterium | reverse complement strand
AAATAAAAGCGCAAAATATTCCCCAATGGAATATGGATGCATTGAAATTGATGATGGCAATCTTGTATTTTTATGCCGGTTTAGCAAAGGTTAACAGCGATTGGTTAATGGAGGCCTTGCCTTTGAAAATTTGGCTCCCAGCAAGAAATGATATGCCTATCATTGGCAGCCTATTCAACCATACTTGGATTGCTTATCTCTTTAGTTGGTTTGGGTGCATTTTCGATTTAGCTATTCCATTTTTATTGTGGAACAAAATAAGCAGACCCTATGCATACATTGCTGTGATTGTATTTCATGTATTTACTGCTTTGCTATTTCCTATTGGCATGTTTCCATATATCATGATTGTGTCTGCTTTAATTTTCTTTCCTGCGTCTTTTCACCAAGGCATCATTAATTGGATCAGTCAATGGTTCAAACCGAAAAGTAATAATTCCATTTCTTTTACACGGTCTGAACCAAAACTAAAGATCTATTTCTTTTTGGTATTCTTTGCATTTCAACTTGTATTTCCATTTAGGTACCTATGTTATCCAGGCGAATTATTTTGGACAGAAGAAGGTTACCGCTTTTCGTGGCGGGTAATGCTAATGGAAAAAGCAGGCTATGCCCAATTTATAGTGAAGGATGCAACTGGCAAACAACAAGCAGTAAATAACAGTGATTTTTTAAGTCCCTTGCAAGAAAAAATGATGAGCACACAAGCAGATATGCTCATACAATATGCACATATACTAAGTAAGCATTATGCGCAATTAGGTTTTATTAATCCAGAAGTATATGTAGATTCTTATGTTGCATTGAATGGACGTTTGGGAAAACCATTGGTGGGTAAGCAAACCAACTTAGCCAAAGAAACAGATTCGTTTAAACACAAAACTTGGATACAACCATTAAACGATGAAATTAAAGGCTTTTAAGATTTTATTGCTCCTGTTTTATGGAACAGCAGTGTATGCACAAGATAGCATACCCATAAAAATCAGGATCAGAAAAAGTAAACTTACCGATACCAGTAATACCTCCTTAAAAGAATTGGTGGTGAATCAAAAACAAACTGATTTTGGCTTTACCCGCATGCGTGCCGTTGAAAAATTAGGCATATATGAAGGCAAGAAAACGGAGGTAATTATTTTGGATCAATTAGTAGCCAATTTAGCTACCAATAATGCAAGACAAGTATTTGCAAAAGTTGCTGGCCTAAACATTTGGGAAAATGACGGCGCAGGATTGCAATTAAGTATTGGAGGAAGAGGGCTTGACCCAAACAGAAGTTCCAATTTTAATGTAAGGCAAAATGGTTACGATATCAGTGCCGATGCATTGGGGTATCCAGAAAGTTATTATACCCCGCCTCTTGAAGCAGTGAGTAAAATTCAAATAGTAAGAGGAGCAGCGTCTCTGCAATATGGAACACAGTTTGGAGGACTCATCAACTTTGTGATGAAAAAACCAGTTGAAGACAAAAAAATAGAATTGCTATTCAGACAAAGTGTAGGCTCATTTGGCTTCTACAACGCGTTTACCAGTATAGGTGGAACCTATAAAAAATTGAGTTACTACAGTTTCTTTCAATACAAAAAATTGGATGGCTGGCGACCAAATTCTGAATTAAAAAGTTATACATTTTATACGCATTTAAATTACAAATTCACAAAAAAAACGAGCATAGGTTTCGACTATACCAATATGAATTACCTTACTCAACAAGCAGGTGGATTAAGTGATGCCATGTTTAATACCGACCCAAGGCAAAGCAATAGAGAAAGAAATTGGTTTGATGTAAATTGGAATTTATTTGCCCTCCATTATGATTATAAACTAAATGCCAGTAATGAAATAAATGTTCGATTATTTGGTTTGTTGGCACACAGATATAGTGTAGGATTTAGACCAAATAGAGTTGCCACTATAGATAACAATGGCGACCGTGATTTGATAAAAGGAAACTTTAAAAACTATGGTGTTGAGGCTAGGTATTTAAAACGATATTATACCCAAAACAAAGCATTGGTATTTTTAGCAGGTGCCAGGTATTATAATGGTTACAACCAAAGTGTTCAAGGAATTGGTAGTAAGGGAAGAGATGCTAATTTTAATTTCGTTAATACCCAACAAGGCATTGAAAGTGATTATACTTTTCCGAACCAAAATGTATCCCTTTTTGTAGAAAATATTATTTACGTTACAGAGAATTTTTCTATCACTCCAGGTTTACGTTTTGAATACATTCATACCAATGCAGATGGCTATTATAAAACCATATTTAGAGACCTTGCAGGAAATATAATTAGTACCAACAGCACCTATGAATCGAGGGTGAATGGTAGACGCTTTTTGCTAGGAGGAATTGGCTTTAGTTACAAGCCACAAAAGTACCTTGAGTTGTATGCCAATGTTTCGCAAAACTATCGTTCCATTACTTTTAGCGATATGCGCATCAACAATCCATCTCAGGTAATTGATCCAAATTTAAAAGATGAACGTGGTTACTCCGCGGACCTTGGAATCAGAACAAACGACCTCAATTACTTTACCCTAGATGTTTCTGGCTTTTTATTGAGTTACAATAACCGCATTGGAGAAGTACAATATTATGATGCATGGAATAGGGTTTTGCGCTTAAGAACCAATATTGGAGCAGCTATTATGATTGGAATAGAATCGTATTTAGAAGGTGATGTTATAAAATTAATACAACCAAAACAGCAAAATTATAGTGGTGTTTTATTTTTGAACCTTGCAGGCATCTATTCACAATATACTAAAAGTGAAATCAATGGCATTGTAGGAAATCAGGTTGAGTTTGTACCTAATGTTAATTTGAAAACTGGTTTCCGATTCGGTTACAAAAAAGTGAAAGCATCTTTTCAATTGAGTTATTTATCAGACCAATTTTCAGATGCCACCAATGCCATAGATGGCGGTTATTCTGCAGTGGTAGGTATTATACCAGCATACTATGTGATGGATGCAAGTTTATCGTACCAATTAAAAAAATTAAAGTTTGAAGTATCGCTGAATAACTTGAGCAATAACATGTATTTTACCAGAAGGGCAACTGGCTACCCCGGACCAGGCATTATTCCTTCGGATGGTAGGGCAATGTTCCTTACTGTTGCTTATAAAATTTAATATAAGTCTTTCACACCATGAAATAAAATGAACCACAAAGCCAAGGATTTTATTTACCAAAAGGCGATGGATAGTTTTATATTAGTAAAGGGTGCAAAAAAAGGTATGGGTATGATCCAAACCATAATAGAATTAGCAAAGCAATCTGGTTGGGAATTAAAGGTTAAAAATTAGGTAAAAAAAATGCGCCAACAACTTTCGCTATTGACGCATTTTCATTTGAAGTTTGGCAATTATTTGCTCTCTTCTTTTTTAGCCGGTGCGGCTTCTGAGTGACCTTTGTCACTGCAGCATGATTTCTTTTCGCCAGATTTGCAAGATTTACTTTTTTCATCTTTGCAAGCCTTTTCGTTCTTTTCTTTTTTGTCTTTCTTGTCTGATTTAGCGGGTTTGTCGTCACTAATATCGGCAACCGAAACAGCACTTGGTTGCGCTGCAACCGAAACAGATTGAGCATTTACTCCTACGTATCCAAAAGCAACAAATGCGCCTAATAACAATAATTTTTTCATATTTATAAGATTGATTTAATAAACAAATTTAACAATTATTCTGATTAAACTAACATTTCTTTTAGACTTATTTGTTAGTTTTGAGTCATTTAATACTACTTGATTTCTGCCAACACAGTAACACCACCTTTTACTACTTGGTTCAAACCAACAGTCACTTTTGCATCTAGTGGCAAAAATACATCCACCCTTGAACCAAATTTGATAAAACCCATTTCACCACCTTGTTTGGCAGCTTGACCTTCTTTTACGTACCACACAATTCTGCGGGCCATGGCACCTGCAATTTGACGGAATAATATTTGAACACCATTAGGTCTTTCTATAACCGTTGTGGTTCTTTCATTCTCGGTAGAGCTCTTTGGATGCCAAGCTACTAAATATTTGCCTGGATGGTACTTAAAATACTTAATAAAGCCACTCACTGGATTGCGGTTTACGTGCACATTGAACGGACTCATGAAAACAGAAACTTGCAAGCGCTTACCTTGAAAAAACTCAGGCTCTTCCACTTCTTCAATAACCACAACTTTTCCGTCGGCCGGTGATAAAACGTGCGCTTCATTCAAAGGCACTTCCACACTTGGATTGCGAAAGAATTGCAACACAATGACCAATAAAACAATTGACCCAAAAATGATGAGGTTCTGCAACCAAACTAAATCTGGCGCGAGCCAAAAAATGAGGTAATTGAGTCCCGTTAAAAATAATAACGTAATAAATATTGTTGCTTTTCCTTCTCTGTGTAACATATGTTTGTTTGTTTTGCCACTAAAGCTCCAAGGCACGGAGATTAAAAAAAATCTCTGTGTGCTCTGTGTTATTTTCTCTGTGTTCTCTGTGGTTATTGATTAAACTATTGAAGCTAAAAAAGGCACAAAGACAAAAAGAATTAATTCCTCTTAGTGTCTTCGTGCCTTTGTGGCTATAACAATTAGATTCTATAAACCGAATTTACCTCTTAATTTTTCTACTTCAGCTACCTTTTTAATAGCCACTACATAAGCAGCAATGCGCATACTGCACTTGTGCTCGATAGAAGCAGCATACACCGCTTCGAAAGCAGTTTTCATTACTCTATCTGCTCTGCGGTAAACGCGCTCTTCTGTCCAGAAGTATCCTAAACGGTTTTGAACCCACTCAAAATAACTTACTGTTACACCACCTGCATTTGCCAAAATATCTGGCACAACCATGATACCTTTTTTGTTCAAAATAGCATCAGCACTTGCAGAAGTTGGGCCATTGGCACCTTCAACAATTACTTTAGCTTTAATTCTATCTGCATTTTCATGGGTGATTTGATCTTCCATTGCAGCAGGTACCAATACATCAACCTCTAGTTCCAATATTTCGCTATTGGTAATTTTTGAACCACCTTTGTAACCTTCTAAGGTTCCGTTGTTACTATCTCTGTATACAATGGCAGCATCTACATCAATGCCATCTGCGTTATAGTATGCACCACTTACGTCGCTTATGGCTACCACTTTCATTCCTTGTGAAGCCAATAGCTTGGCAGAGATTGAGCCTACATTACCAAATCCTTGAACAGCAGTAGTTGCGCCAACTGGATTGATTTTTAATTTAGACAAAGCGGATCTGGTTGAAACCATTACACCTCTGCCTGTTGCTTCTACCCTACCCAATGAACCACCTAAAACCAATGGTTTACCAGTTACAACTGCAGGCGAATTATGACCAACCAACTTAGAGTACTCATCCATGATCCAAGCCATTTCTTGTTGGCCAGTGCCCATATCTGGAGCAGGAATATCTTTATCAGGACC
>JBILJL010000169.1:0-5461 GCA_044377255.1 Bacteroidia bacterium | reverse complement strand
AATTTGGCGGCCTAAGCGGACAATTAAAAATACCTGTACAAACCCTTAGCGCAGGTTTATATACCTATCAAATGATAATCGATGGGCGTTTGGTTCAAACCGGAAAATTGGCGAGGGAGTAGGAAGACGCTTCTGGCTTCTAGCATCTGGCTGCTGGCAAAAACAGCTATTTTACTGCCTTGATAATAAATATATATTTTCTGCTGTTAGTGTATTTCAAATCTACCCGAATAACACTTCGACTAGCTCAGTGACCGGGCATTGCTACAAGCTAGTTGCCAGATGCTAGCTGCCAGAAGCCCTACTCCAAAGACGAGCTCAGTGACCGGGAAATAATTGAATATCCTTAAATGAAGAAAAGGCCTTAAAGCCTGAAAAGAATTATTTGCTATCATTTATCCCGAGCCTAAACGCATCGGGCTATTATTTGATTCTACCTCTCATTTTATTTAAGCTAGATTACCAAAATAACACCCATCTTTCATTGAATGGAATGTCACACTGGACATGGCCAGAACCGGTCCCTGAGCTTGTCGAAGGGCGGATTCAAGTGAGCAGAAATTTTGTTTATTAGCATTTCGATAAATTGGAGGCAGGATTCAATTTTTGCCAATTTTTACTTAGCTTGCCCACTGTTTAATATTTTTATCATGAGATCGAGCAACAAATACGAAACCATACCCCAAAAACTATTCATTGAAAACCGCAAAAAATTTGTGGCTAAAATGAAAAGTCAGAGCATAGCCATTTTTCATTCTAATGAAGAACATCCTTGGAACGGAGATGCCACCCATGCCTTTAAACAAAACTCAGATTTGTTTTGGCTCACTGGCGTGGATCAAGAAGAAACCATCTTGGTATTGTCGCCTGATTGCCCAGTTGTAGAATACCGCGAAGCCTTGTTTATAAAGCGCACTAGCGACATGATGGTGGTGTGGAATGGCTATAAATTAACCATGGACGAAGCCACTCAAGTGAGTGGTATTGCCAATGTATTTTGGTACGATGAGTTTAATATTAAAATGCATTCGGCCATTAATTATGCGCAAAATATCTATTTGAACCTAAACGAAAATGACCGTGCAGTAATTAGCACGCCATACAAAGATTTGCGTTTTGCAAGAGAGTTAAAGGAGCGTTATCCATTGCACGAATATGAAAGAGCTGCACCTATTTTACAACGTTTGCGTTCAATCAAATCTGGTGTTGAATTAGATTTGATGCAAGTGGCGGTGAGCATCAGTGAAAAGATGATTCGTAGGGTGGCCAAGTTTGTAAAACCTGGTGTTTGGGAATACGAAATTGAAGCAGAAGTAATACATGAATACTTACGCAATAGGGCGCGCGGACATTCATTCAATCCTATTGTGGCCAGTGGTGCTAACTCTTGCATTTTGCATTATGTTGACAATAACCAGCAGTGTAAAGATGGTGATTTATTGCTTTTGGATAGTGGGGCAGATTATGCCAATTATGCCAGCGACATGACCCGCACCTTGCCTGTTAACGGTAAATTTACAGACAGGCAAAAGGCGGTTTACAACGCGGTTTTGCGTGTGATGAAAGCTGCCAAGCAATTGTTAAAACCAGGAACTTTGTTAATGGAATACCATGTACAAGTAGGTGAATTAATGGAAAAAGAATTGGTAGATTTAGGCTTGATAACTTTAACAGATATTAAAAATCAAAATCCGAAATGGCCTGCTTATAAAAAATATTTCATGCATGGCACCAGTCACTTTTTAGGCATAGATGTGCATGATGTAGGAATGCGGTATGAACCTATGCAAGCTGGTATGACTTTTAGTTGTGAGCCAGGAATTTACATTGCAGAAGAAGCTATAGGTATTAGGTTAGAGAATGAAATTTTGATTACCGAAAATGGATGTGCAGATTTAATGGCACATATTCCAATTGAGGCAGATGAAATTGAAGCCTTAATGCGCGCTTAGGTGGTTGGAACTTTATTGTTTGATATGGATGGGCTTCTAGTAGATTCGGAGCCCTATTGGAAGCTTGCAGAGAAATCAGTGTTTGGTGCATTGGGTTTGCAATTAGATGATGAACTTTTGCGTCAGGTGATGGGTTTTAGGCTAAATGAAGTTGTGCAACATTGGTATAGGTATCAAGCTTGGCCGAACCCAAATTTTACGCAAACAGAAAACGACATCATGGATTGCATGGAAGCCTATATGCGCAAAGATGCTGTGGCTTTGCCGGGCGTAATGGACTCTCTGGAATATGTGAAGCAAAAAGGTTATGCCTGCGCATTGGCATCCTCCTCAAGTATGCGGTTAATAGAGGCGGTTGTAGATAAGTTGAACATTCGTTCCTATTTTGATTTACTGTACTCTGCCGAATATGAAATGTATGGCAAACCACATCCAGGAATTTTTATAACTGCTGCAACAAAGCTTGGTTCAGCCCCACAACATTGCTTGGTTTTGGAAGATTCTGTAAATGGCGTTATTGCCGCAAAAGCTGCAAGGATGCTATGCGTGGCAGTACCAGAGCAAGAAAAGCAAAACGACCCCAAGTTTTCTATTGCCGATTATCAACTAAAAACATTGGAAGAATTTCCTGAATTGTTGATGGGGTTGTAGAAGAGTTTTCTTTGATAATCAGGTATTTTTTATATCAAAATCAGTTCATAAAAAAAGAGGTTAACAGTGACGTTAACCTCTTTTTTTTACTAATAATTAGTGATTATTTTGCGGCAGGAGTTTCTCCAGCAGAGTTCTTTATTTCACCTTGTTTGTATATTTCTGGGTTCAAAAACGCATCATACTTGGTGCGCATTTCTTCAGTTTCTACTTTCATTTCCTCCTTCATTTCATCAATAATAGCTTGTTGAGCCAAGGCATAACTATAAGCCAATTTTACTTGGATTTCTGTTTGCTTACCTTTTTTCCTCATCAATTTGCTAATAGGAATAACACGCTTAAGTTTTTTACTAACCTTATTGGTTGCAACTTGTAACGTTTTAGAAAGAGAAGCTGCTGTTTTGGCATCCAAACGATTGTTTCCTTGTTCAGTTTCAATAACCGAACGCATTTGGGTTTCAAGCAAGCCAACTAGGTTCAATTTTGCCAATTCAATAGCTTGCATTTCTGCAGCAGATTGAAACTCGCCGCCAGATTCACCGTTTGCAACAATGTATTTTGGAAATCCTTCGCCATCCAATTCAGCTTCTTTAGCCCATGCGTTGTTTAATTGTTGACCAACTGGCATATCTCCAGGTATGTTAGTCCAACCCTCTTTTTCGAGCTTCTTAACTTCTTTTTTTGTGTCGCGGGCAACCTTTACGAACTTGAATTTTTTGGCCTGAATAGTTTTTGAATCTTGAGCCGTTAGCATAAATGCCCCAAACATGAGTGCAATTGCAATTAAATGTTTACCGTTTTTCATTCTTTTTTTGTTTTAATGGTTAATGGAAATTTTATATGTTTTTGTTGTTTGTTTTGATTCAATTGATAATAGGTAAATTCCAGCAATCATCTCTGAACTTGTAAAATTGATTTCCTTTGTTTGTCCGCTAGCAATGCTACCTATGCTGTTCACACTAATTGTTTTTCCTAACATATCTGTGATGCGTAATTGTACCTCATCTATATTTGCTAACGGCATAAATGAAAGCGTAAATTGGTCGTTTGCAGGTTGTGGAAATATCTTTAAGTTGCTTAATAAAAGCTCAGTATCCATACCAGCTGCAACGCCTGTATAAACATTCTTACTATACGATGCTCCCGTACCACAGCCATTTGTTCCCCTTACAGTAATTACTCCGCTACTTTGACCTATCAAAACGGTTATTTCATTTTGGGTTGAACCCGACATGATTGTCCAATCTGATGGTACAGTCCATACATAACTTGTGTTTGCTAACGATGGTGCTTTATATTTTCTGATGGTAAATGATTTTACATACTGCTCTCCTTCCCATGAAGTAATATTTGGCAATTGGGATGCGTCTATGGTTAAAGTTGCAGCAATACCTTTACAATAGCCATTATTGGCACTTACATTAATTACCCCTGTTTGACCTGCAATCAAAATACTGGTACCTTGCCCGGTAGGTGCACTAATGGTCCAACCAATAGGAGAAGTCCACAAATAAGAAATTGCACCAGGCACAGCTGCAACAGTGAAAGTAGCATTAGAATTGATACAAGGATTTGCATTTCCAGAAATAACTGGTTGTGCTGGAGGTGGAACAACAGTACTAATAGCTAAAACTCTTTCTGCACTTACACATGCGCCGTTTATTGCCTTAACCGTTATTTGCCCGTTGGTATTATTTGGAACAACCTTAATACTAGTGGTATTTTGTCCACTTGTAAATGTCCAAGCTGTTGGGATGGTCCAAGTATAATTTAATGCGTTCGTAACAGAGCTGATACTAAAATCATTAACCACACCATCACAAACAATACTGCTACCTATAATTGCTCCAGGGGTTGCAGGTAAATTGGTATTTACGCTTGTTGCAATAGTTCTTGGTATACTTGCACAACCATTATTATTTGCGATAACAACAATATCCCCGCTTACACCTGTAGCGTTAGGAGTTGCCCTAATAAAAGTATCGTTACCCCCAGCAACTACAGACCAAGCAGTTGGAACTGTCCAGGTATAACTTGATGCAGTTGAGATTCTTGGAATATAAAAAGGGTAACTTGTATTGATACAAACCAAATTATTCCCTGTGATTGTTGCAGGCTGTGCAGGAGTTTGATTGACTATGAATCCTTGCTTTCTGGGAACCGAGTTACAAGAACCATTACTTGCCACCACTATTAAAGTATCAGAATTATTGTTTGGCGTAACATTGATTGATGTGGTGGTAGAAGTTCCAGTCCATCCAGAAGGAAGCGTCCAAATATAAGAGGTAGCTCCACTTACTGCTGCGATGGTGAAAGCAGTTTGTTTGCCTCCGCATATTGCTCCCCCCGAATAGCTCATTGAACCTGGTTGTAGGGGTGCTATACTTACATTGGTTACTGTAAAAGTAGTAGCTAGGCTTTTACAAGAACCATTTTTGGCCGCAACAGTAATATTACCTGCTTGGCTACCTGCAATTACATTCACACTATTCCCAATAGAATTCCCATTAAATACCCAACCTGGTGGCAGTGTCCAAGTGTATGAAGTTGCGTTAGGAACAGTAACAATTGAATACGTTTGATTGCTATTTGCACAGAGGCTTGAGTTACCAGAAATTATTCCTGGTTGAGAAGGAATATTGCCATTATTTCCGGTAATGTTTAAATTAAAATTAGCACTACTACAAGCGCCATTGTTTGCTTTAACAGATAATACTAAAGCGCTTCCTAATGATGACCCCGTATTCACACCAATAGTATTGGTTGTTGCACCACTTACTGGTGTAAACCCAGCAGGCAAAGTCCACGTATAGGTGAGCGCATTCGGAATTATAGGTGTTGTAAAACTATAACTACTA
>JBILJL010000167.1:0-5506 GCA_044377255.1 Bacteroidia bacterium | reverse complement strand
ATTAGAAAATGTTTGGATAAAATTGCTGCTATCAGGTATAAAATATCCTATGCCTACACCAATTAACATCGCTAAAAAAATCCATAAGGTTAAGAAGCGATCGAGGAAACTTAGTTTTTTTCTTGATGCTGCTGGTGCACAATTATTGGCGCTCATAGTGTTTTTAGTTTTGAGAATACATACAAACACTCCATTGCAATTTGATTGCTACGTTCTGTATATTTTTCTTTTTGTAAAATACTGCCATCATAAGCTTTTGGGTCGTTATAGGTGGTGCCAATTCTTACATCGCATCCTAAAATAAAGGGGCAATTTTGATCAGCATCTGAACAAGTCATAATTGCAGCAAAATTTTCTAAGGGGTTACTGCTATGGTTATATGTTTTTGAAAAGCAGTTCGTAGATTTTTCCAAATCAAAAAATACCTGATACATTGGGTTTTTAGTATCGTCTAATGGATGAATAATAAACCCAGCTTGAGTTAAGGCTTCAATGGCATTGGCATTAAAAGCCGTAGCTTCGGTTCCACCAGAAAAAGTGCTTACATTTTTAACTTGAAAATAGTCGGCTGCCACCGCTGCCCATAATTGTCCTAAAAGACTCCTTCTCGAATTGTGGGTGCAGATATAATTGAGTTGAATAGGATTATTTGAATCTATTTTACCTTGGATATAAGTAGTTAAATTTTCTAAAATAAGTTTTCTTTCCTCACTTATTTCATGAAAGTTTTTGACCAAAGAATTGCATCTTTCTTTAATATTTGCTAACATGTATTTGCTTTTTATTGTTTAACAACATCCGCCACCTGGAGTACATGAATTGTTTGAACCTAAAACCTCCAAATTCAGCTTCATTTTATTGGCGGGCACACCACAGCTATCAGTGGCCAAGCAATTTGTTTGGGTATTGGTTAAAACAAAGTTTTTACCATTAAAAGTTAAATGGTATTTGCCAATGGTGTTGGATTGGTATTCAACCTCCACTTCAAGGTCTTCCATGTGTAAAACATTTTCCGAAAGCTTGATGATATCCAATAGTTTTTTAGGGGCTAATTTGTGGTCAAAATCATTGGCTTCCCATAATTGAAAGTTAGCCACTTTTTCTGTTCTTACGGTGCCACTACAGTCTATAAAGTGTTTGCTGATTATGCCAACCTCAGTTACATGAAAGTGTGCTGGTACCAGAGTGCCATTTTCTAATTCAAAATTTAATGCTTCTAGTGAGCCTAAAGACGTTTTTACTTGTGATAGTTTCATTTTTTTTGATTTAACAACAGTTAGTATTTTTAATTTTTAATTGATCAATGATTGCTTCAAAATAGCTCTTTAACTCACCTATGGTTTTTTCATCAATGCAATAACAGATGCTATTTCCTTCAATACTACCTTTGATGATTTTGGCGTTTTTTAGCTCTTTGAGGTGTTGCGAAACTGTTGGCTGAGCCAAGGGAAGCTCGTTTACAATATCGCCACAAATGCATGAATTAACTTTCAGTAAATGCTCAATTATAGCAATTCTTGCGGGGTGACCAAGCGCTTTGGCAATAACAGCAATGTTATTTTGCTTTTCCGAGAAGTGGTCTGTTTTGGATGCTCCCATTATTTTAAATTTGTTCATTGCAATATTACGATATAGTTATTGATATCCAAAATATATTTTAGGATCAACAAGAAATCAGTGAGGCTCAATCATTGGTCAAATCCATTTCAGCTATTTGTAAAAATCAATTAAATAATTATTTTGCAATCATGAGTTATAAGCTAAACGATCCAAAAATAACAAGAGCATGGACAATGTATGATTGGGCTAATAGTGTTTTTTCCCTATCTATCACAGCTACTTTGTTTCCGGTTTATTTCAATATTGTAAGCAAAACAGCCTCCATCAATGCAGGTACCTACGACGCCATAAATAATGTTTCGTATATCAATGTATTTGGGTTCAATATGGTTAATTCTGCCTTATATACTTTTTGTGTGTCGTTCAGTTTTTTATTGGTTGCATTTATTAATCCAATTTTATCTGGAATTGCTGATGCGAAGCAGAACAAAAAGCAATTTATGAAGTTCTTTTGTTATTTAGGTTCATTTTCTTGCATGCTTTTGTATTTTTTCAATCCTGACAATCTTTGGTTTGGCATTTTTTGTTTTGTAATGGGCTTGTTTGGTTTTGGTGGAAGTATTGTATTTTATAATGCGTTCCTTCCAGAGATAGCTACAGAGGACCAATACGATAAACTGAGCGCTAGAGGTTTTTCTTTAGGATACGTAGGAAGTGTAGTTTTGTTACTATTAAACCTAGCTTTGATAAAAAATGTGGGTTTATTTTTCCCCGTTGCAGAGAAAGTTAAGGAATTGATGGCAGCAGATCATTCGCTTACTGCAATAGCGGCTTTAGAAAATTCCCAAAAATATTATTCAGGAATTGCTATCAAATGGGCCTTTGTAACGGTTGGTTTGTGGTGGGCTGGTTTTGCTCAAATTACATTTAGGCGTTTACCAGAAAAATCGAGGGCCGAACCTAAGCCTGGTGGCTTGATAAGTAATGGTTTTAAGGAGATTAAAAAAGTGTACCGCGAATTAAATTTGCCTGATAATGCTGTTGTCAAAAGATACCTAATTGGTTATTTTTTCAGTGCAATGGGTGTTCAAACGGTTATGTATGTAGCTAGTATGTTTGGTGAAAAAGAACTGGGCATGAAGGCTGATAAACTGATCATGACGGTCTTAATTATTCAGTTAATTGCCGTAGTAGGGGCTTGGGGTTTTGCAAAAATTTCTGCCATTGTTGGAAACATATATGCGCTTATATTCATGAATGTGGTATGGATTGGAATTACAACTGCGGCATTTTATGTTAATACAGAAAATCAATTCTTAATACTTGCTGCTGTTGTGGGTTCGGTTATGGGTGGTATTCAATCTATGAGCAGGAGCACCTTTGCTAAACTCATTCCAGATGGCACAAAAGACACGGCATCTTATTTTAGTTTTTATGATTTTTGTGAAAAAATGGCCACTGTTTTGGGTACTTTATCTTTTGCTTTAATCAACAATTACGCACAAAATATGCGCACTTCTGTGCTAGCATTAATCATATTCTTTATATTAGCACTGTTTTTCATCATGCGTATTAAAAACTTTAAAGAAGTACATCCTTAATGAAGGTAGATTTATTTATTCCCTGTTTTGTTGATCAGTTTTCGCCAAATATTGGTTTTAACATGGTGAAGATATTAGAAAAGGTAGGTTGTAAAGTTCATTACAATCCAGAACAAACTTGCTGTGGTTTGCCTGCATTCAATGCCGGTCACTGGGAAGACGCACGCGAAGTTGGAGAGAAGCTGCTCAATGAAGTAGGAAGTGATAAAACCTTGGTTTGTGGCGCAGCTGCTTGTACTGGTATGATTAGAAATTCATACGATTTATTGTTTCAAAATTCAAGTTATCACAACAAATATCGCCAGCTTCAAAAGAAAAACTTTGAGTTAAGTGAATTCTTAATTGACGTAATGAAGCTAGAATCTTTAGAATCCAAGTTAAGCGCCAAGGCGGTTTATTTGGATTCATGCCAATCGCTTAACCATTGCAATATCAAAGAGCAACCGCGGAAGCTTTTGGCAATGGTTGAGGGTTTAACTATAATTGAGTTGCCATGTGCAGAAGAATGTTGCGGATTTGGTGGCACTTTTTCTATTAATTATGAAGGAATGAGTGTGCAAATGGCAGAGCAAAAAATTCAACATGTGTTAAACACTGGTGCAGATATAATTATTTCAAATGATTATGCCTGTTTGATGCACCTCGATGGTTTTATAAAGAAAAAACAATTGCCACTCAGCATCATGCATATTGCCGATGTTTTAGCAAGTGGTTGGTAGAAAAAAAATAATTAATCAACAAAATAAAATTTTTTAAAAATGGAACCTACAATTATCTCTTCAAAATCTGGCGTATCAGCCGCCTCCTTTATTACTGGTGTTTATGGCTGGATGATGCTTGCCCTGATGCTTACAGCAATTACTTCTGTATTAACAGTTAGCTCCGAACCTTTGTTAAATTTTGTGTTCAATACCCCATTTGTTTTCATGGGTTTAATTTTTGGCGAACTTGGATTGGTTTGGTACCTGAGCGCACGGGTTATGAAAATGAGTAACCTTACTTCATTATTACTCTTTATAGCCTATGCTATTTTAAATGGTATTACTTTATCTGTTGTATTGTTAGTTTATTCTGGTGCTGCTATTTCAACGGCATTTTTAGTTACTGCAGGTACTTTTGGTATCATGAGTGCTGCTGGCTATTTTACAAAGAAAGACCTAAGTGGTTTTGGCTCGCTTATGGTGATGGGTTTAATTGGTATCATACTTGCCAGCATTGTAAACTATTTTATCAAAAGTGATACCATGGGTTATATCATTTCCTATGTTGGTGTAATGGTATTCGTTGGCTTAACAGCCTATGATACCCAAAAAATAAAAAACATGGCTCACGAGTTAGAAGAAGACCAATTAAAAAAGGCTTCCATCATGGGAGCATTGACTTTATACTTAGATTTTGTGAACCTATTTTTAATGTTGTTAAGAGTGCTAAATAGAAGATAAAATTCAAATAACTTAAATTTGGCTTTCAAGTAGCTTTTATAATTCTGTCCCGATGTGTCGGGACAGAATTCAGAATTTTAAAAATATGATTTACAGCAAAGTACGATTACACCAATTTACGCAAGATGTTTTTATTCAATGTGGTATGCCCGCATCTGATGCCGCGCTTGCGGCAGATGTTTTGCTCAGTGCAGATTTGCGTGGGATAGATTCGCACGGGGTTGCTCGTTTAAATGGGTATGTGCGCCTATATGAAGCGGGTAGGGCAAACATGCATGCTCATCACAAAATAATTCACCAAACGCCCTCTACCGCAACCATTGACGCGGATAATGGTTTAGGTTTGGTAGTTGCGCCAAAGGCAATGGAATTGGCCATGGAAAAGGCAAAACAGGTAGGAACTGGTTGGGTGGCCATTCAAAATTCTAACCACTTTGGCATTGCTGCCTACCATGCAATGAAAGCTTTACCTCATGATATGATAGGCATAAGCATGACCAATGCTAGTCCGCTTGTGGCACCAACGCATTCAAAGGAACGCATGCTAGGAACTAATCCTATATGTATTGCATTTCCTTCTGGGCAAGAGCTCCCTTTTGTGATAGATATGGCAACCTCCAATGCAGCCAATGGTAAATTAGAAATTGCCCAAAGATTGAATAAAGAGCTGCCGAATGGTTGGGTTCAAACCAAAGATGGAAGCCCAAGCATTAACGCCAATGAATTGAAAAATGGTGGCGCTCTTTTGCCTTTAGGTGGCCATAAAGGCTACGGTTTAGGTGCAGCAGTAGATATTTTAAGTGCGGTACTTTCAGGTGCAAATTATGGGCCATGGGTGCCTCCATTTGTGGCGTTTTTAAATCCGTTGGAGAACCTACCTGGCAATGGAATTGGCCATTTTTT
>JBILJL010000166.1:0-5514 GCA_044377255.1 Bacteroidia bacterium | reverse complement strand
CTTAAATAGGTTTCCTCAGATTTTTTGGGTATTTGAATGTAACGCTTACTGATAAATGGCAATAATTTTTTACCATCTACATTCTTTTCAAAATCATAAAGCATGTTTTCAACAAGCAACCAAGCAGGAGTTTTTGAAACAATTTGAGCACCTTTATATATAAATTCTACTTTTTGATTCTGGTAACGCAAGGTTGGGTAATACCTAATTCCTTCAGGACTATTTTTAAAATGAAACCAAATATTTGCCTGAACCTCCCCAATGGTAATTTTAACTGAGGTTGGATTGTTGTCATTTCCATTTTTATAAATAGTTCTTCCTCTCAAGATTTGAAATACTTGATTCATCCGCTCGTCAATAAACGGACGAATTTGATCTTCCATCATTTCTTTACTACAGTATTTTGAGAAAAACTCAGCCGTTCTTATTTTACGCTTTACCTCTTTATTGTATCGTTTAAAAATAAAATCATCATCCACCTCATCCAAAATCTTAATCAATTTGAGGTCTTCAGGATGGATGTTCTTCGAAAAATAATCAGCCGTTTTAGAAAAAATTCGCTGGTGTGTGAGTGTAAATGCCCCTTTGCCATTCATCTGAACCACATGCGGCTCTAGTATCAACCCCAAAAATGGGTGCTGAAACAAAGAATAAATTAAAGCGAACGGCTGGGTATTTACAACTATCAATTACACTACACATTAAGTTAGGCAAGATAGGTGAAAAGCAAAATAGAAGTCAAGTAAAAAGGAAGTTTTTTATTACCTAAATTTCCCCAGAAAAAACCATTTTGGCTGAACCAATCAACCAAATATCCTCAAAACGCTTTTCATTTGGGTAAAAAGTAAATTTCACCTTTAATTGACCTCCCATAACTTGAAGGTGAATTTGGTGACTGCCGGCTGGTAGTTGGTTAAATAAAGCCGTAGAAAGGGCCGCGGCAGTAGCTCCAGTGCCACACGACAAAGTTTCATCCTCAACACCGCGTTCATACGTTCTCAATCTAACCTCTTTTAAACCTATTAGGTTCAAATAGTTAATATTGATACCCTTTTCTTTGTAAATAGGATTATACCTTATTTTTGTAGCCTCCTCAACCAAAGCCATCTCAGCTATTGGCTCATCCATAAATTTTACATAATGTGGCGACCCCGTATTTAACTCATAAGTACCCATTCCTAGTTCTTTTATGGTATCCACAGAAATCATTTGTAAGGCAATAACCGCTTCCTCATGCAACAAAATATCTTTTTTTGCTATGTGTTTTCCATCTACAGCATAAAATACTACTTCATCAATTGCTAATCCTATATCAAAAATAAACTGAGCAAAACACCTGCCTCCATTGCCACACATGCTACTCTCCTTGCCATCACTGTTAAAATACTGCATATAAAACTGCTTGGCAGATGTATATTGAAGCAGTATCAATCCATCTGCACCTATGCCAAATCTTCTGTTGCATAGTTGTGCAATCAACTCAATATCATTAGAAGGAAAAACTCGTTCCCTATCATCTATTATCAAAAAATCATTGCCTGTTCCTTGGTATTTTTTAAAGTGCATTATTCAAAAACTAATTTATGAAATTGACTGTCGGGAAACAAATGAAACTCCTTATTTCCGATATAAATATGGTAGGTATTGTTTTCGCTCATGTAACTTAAGTATACAGGAGAATTTGGGTCAAACCCATAAATCACCAATTTCTTTCCATTAAATAAATACCCTCTAAAGTGGATGGGTGAGCCCCAAAATTCTACCAATAATTGCCTGGAAATTAAAGAAGCATTCTTAAAAAATCCTTTCATCACTAAAACATTAATGGTGCTGTCGTCTAACAAACTATCTGTTTTAATTCTCATGGCATTTCTGCTTTCTATTATTTGGGAACCTTCCAAAACTTTGAACAAAGAATCAGTTACAAAATAATCTCCTTGTATGTTAGAACTATTACTCCTTAAATATTGATTAAACTGAGAATCAATAGCCACAATTTGCAAAGAACTGTCTTCCCTATATTCTTCTTTTAGAGCCAAAGCAGTAGTTTTTTTTATCACATCCTTGATGGTATCAATTGATATTTTAATATTTTCTTTTGACTTAAATATTTTTATCGTTTCAATAAAAGGCTTGCGCGCTTTATTTTCTGACAAACTTTCAGAGTAATTAGCCGACAAAAAATAATCAACAATCAATACCAAACAAAGCAATGAAATGGCTGTAAAAACCCAGCCGCCTTTTTGTGGCTTAGGTTTTAAAATTTCATCCGCGTCATATTCTGCCAATTCTTCAGCAACTATTTTCTGACGATTGGCTTTATAATACTCAAAACTATTTTTTAAACTTTCATTATCAACCAATTTCGCCTCAAAAGATGCTAACTCCTCTCCCTCCATCTCATTTCTAAGATATTTTTCGAAATAATATTGGTGTTTGTCGTGTGAAAATTGCATTTTTACTGAACTTACAGCAACGGCAAATTTGGTCATTTTATTGGTAAAATTTGTCGTAACCCGTTTCGTTTAACAAATATATTTTAAAAAATCTGTCATTTTGAACTTGGAATGATTTTTGAAAATAAAAATTAAAATAATTAATTATCAATGAAAAAGTATTTAGGAATGATTGCAATAGCAACCCTTGGAGGGCTTATTGCTATTGGTTTAAACAAATTAATCAGTAACAAAGAAGAAGTAAACTTCACCAGTAATTATTTGGCAAAATATGCCAGTATTCAAGATGTTTCCCACCCAGATTTTGTGGCCGTGGCCGAATTGGTAACCCCAACAGTTGTGCATATTATAACTACTGTTGGTCCAAATCAAAACCAAGGTAGTTCTGAAAATGACCCATTTGGAGGCTTCTTTCGGGGTTTTGAAGGTCCGCAAATGGAAAGACAAGGTTCTGGCTCAGGTGTAATTATTTCAAGCGACGGGTACATAGTAACCAATAACCATGTGATAGATGGTGCTAACAAAATTAAAGTTATTTTAAACGATAAGAGAGAATACGATGCAGAATTACTGGGCAGAGATAGAAATACAGATTTAGCCCTTCTACGCATTGAAGAAAAAAATCTGCCTTTCGCGGTGGTTGGTAACTCCGATGAGGTAAAAATTGGCCAATGGGTGTTAGCGGTTGGCAATCCATTTAACTTGACATCAACCGTAACAGCAGGTATTGTTAGTGCCAAAGGGCGCGGTTTGAACCTAATTCGCGACCCAAGAAACCCAGAAACCCAGTATGCTATTGAGGCATTTATTCAAACAGATGCTGCCGTTAATCCAGGAAATAGCGGAGGTGCGTTGGTTTCAACTGAAGGCAAATTAATTGGCATCAATACTGCCATTGCCAGCCAAACTGGTCAGTACGCAGGATATGCATTTGCCATTCCTTCTAACCTCATGAAAAAAGTGATTGATGATTTAATGAAATATGGTGAAGTTCAAAGAGGATTATTAGGCGTTCAAATTCAAGATGTAAACAATGAATTGGCAGAAAAAGAAGGATTAAAAGATGTGAAAGGAATTTTTGTAGCTAAAGTAAATGAAAATTCTGCTGCCGCTGCTGCTGGTATTAAAGACGGAGATGTAATTATTGCTATTGATGGAGCAAATGTAAATACCAGCAATGAACTGCAAGAAAAAGTGGGCAAGAAAAGTCCCGGCGATAAAGTGCTGGTAGGCATTTTGCGCAAAGGAAATAAATTAGAATTTACCGCAACGCTAAAAAATAAAGATGGCAAAGCCAATGTTGCCATGATAGAAAAAACAGAAAGTAACAAAATTTTAGATTGTGAATTTGAAAGTATACCTAGAGAAGAAAGACTAAAATTGAAAATTCCAAATGGCGTGCGCATTAAATCCGTGGGAGAGAAAAGTCCACTCAAAAAAGCGGGAATCCCAAATGGATTTGTGCTTACAAGTATTGATAAAAAACCTATTGGCACAATAACCGATGTTAAACTAAACCTAGAAGACCACAAAGGCGGTGTGCTAGTTGAAGGCATTAATCCCAACGGCAGCAAAGGCTATTATGCTTTTGGATTGTAAATAAAATACTTTTGGCTTTTGGCTTCTGGCTTTTGGCTTCTGGCCTCTGGCTTTTGGCTTTTGGCTTCTGGCTTCTGGCTTCTCAAGATGTAAAAATATTTACATCTTGTGAAGATAGAATAATCATTTCTTATATTTCAAATTTAAAAGCTAGCGGCTAGCGGCCAGAAGCTAATTGCTAATACCTGCATTTTTTCCTATTTTCGCGGGATATGCAAATAGTGAATGAACAGTATACCGTTTCAGGTATCAATTTATCAGAAATAGCTAATGAATATGGTGCACCGGTTTATGTGTACGATGGAAACAAAATTATTGAACAATACAATCGATTAATCAATGCGTTTAAACCACTTAACATCAAGGTTAAATATGCTTGTAAAGCATTAAATAATTCATCTATCCTTAAATTATTGAAACAACATGGTAGCGGCTTAGATACCGTATCCATTAATGAAGTCCTATTAGGTTTGCGAGCTGGCTTTGATCCTAAGGATATAATTTTTACACCAAATTGCGTGAGTATTGAGGAAATTCAAGAAGCCGTTAAATTAGGCGTTCACATCAATATTGATAATATTTCCATCCTAGAGCAATTTGGCCATTTATATGGCAATACCGTTCCTTGTTGTATCCGCATCAATCCGCATATTCTAGCTGGCGGAAATACCAAAATTTCAACAGGGCACATCGATTCAAAATTTGGCATTTCAGTATACCAATTAAGACATGTTGCCCGCGTTGTTAAATCAAGCAATATTAGGGTAAATGGTTTGCACATGCATACTGGCTCCGATATATTAGATGCTGGCGTATTTCTACAAGGCGCCGAAATATTATTCGATGCCGCCAGAGATTTCCTCGAACTCGAATTCTTAGACTTTGGTTCAGGATTTAAAGTTGGATACAAAGAAGATGATATAACAACTGATATCGAAGAACTGGCTGGAGCTCTTTCTCAACGCTTTCAAGAATTCTGCAAAGAGTATGGCAAAGATTTAGAATTATGGTTTGAACCAGGTAAATTTCTTGTGAGTGAAGCTGGCTACTTTTTGGTAAAGGTAAACGTACTAAAACAAACAACAGCAACGGTATTTGTGGGGGTGGATAGCGGCATGAATCACCTAATTAGACCAATGCTCTATGATTCTTACCATTCAATTATCAACCTAAGCAACCCAGAAGGAAAGCAAAGAATTTATACTGTTGTTGGCTACATCTGCGAAACAGATACTTTTGGTTGGGACAGAAAATTAAGCGAAGTGCACGAAGGAGACATGCTTTGTTTTAAAAATGCTGGAGCTTATGGATTTACTATGAGCAGTAACTATAACGCTAGGTTCAAACCGGCAGAAGTGCTTATTTGGAATAACCAAGCGCATCTCATTAGAAAAAGAGAAACATTTGAGGACCTTTTGCAAAACGAAATTGATATTGCTTTATAATTAGTTAATTACCC
>JBILJL010000165.1:0-5546 GCA_044377255.1 Bacteroidia bacterium | reverse complement strand
AAATATAAGTTTAATTCTATGGGATCCACATCTGTAATTCGCAAGCAATATGCCACTACACTGTTGGCGCCACTCCCCCGCCCTACATGGTAAAATCCTTTCGATATAGAGTAACGAATGATATCCCAAGTGATTAAAAAATAGGCCGAAAAGCCTAATTTATCTATGATATCTAATTCCTTTTGTACTCGTTGCTTGGCGACAGTATTGTTTGATCCATAACGGTATTCCAAGCCATCATAAGCAAGGGTTTGAAGTAACTGCTTGTCGTCGTACACCGAAGAAGAATAGACCTTTTTATTTTTGTGTGTTTTAAAATCAAAGCTCACGCTGCAGCGATCCATGAAAGCAATGGTATTATTGAGCACATAATGATGATACCTGCAGGCATGAATGATATCGGGCTCCGACATGAAGTACTCATCTGGTGCAGCAACGGCGTTTGGTTCGAGCCTACTTAATAACACATTGTTATCTATGGCTCTCAGATGCATGTGAAGTGGGTAGCTAGAGGCATTTCTAAAGGTGACAGGTTGTTGTAAAATGAGTTTATTTTTAATCTTGCTCACGTCTTTGCGCAAGAGTTTATTGAACTCAGAGAGGCGAATACCAATGAGTTCATGATCTGCAAGCATGCTTGGGTAATTGTAGATTGGGTAAATTACATAGCTATTTTGAAGGTGTTTGAGCCTATCGGCGTAGGCTCGGCCATATAAATTGTAATCAGATAACAAGCGATTGATTTCTTGTATGCCAGCAGTATTTTTAGCAACAGCAGTAAACAGCAAATGATTGCCCTCTCTAAACTCAATGCCAGCAATCGGTTTGATCCCATGTTGTTCGCAGCATTTCACAAACTCAAAAATGCCCGTTGAGCAATTGATATCGGTGATACCTATTGTTTGCAAACCAAGCTGCTTAGCTTGTAGTACAAGCTCCTCTACCGACAAGGTGCCGTAGCGTAAACTGTAGTATGTATGTATATTCCAGAGCATATTTGTTAATTTAGTTGATGGTAAGGATTTTGTAGTGTAGCATTATGGAGCCTTACCTTTACCAATTGACTTTTTTCCATACCAATGTTTAATTTGATCTAAAGCTTGATAGAGTTTGATCATTTCTTCGCTGTCTTCAAACAAATCGATTTGTTGGGAGCCATAAACGAGGTTACTTACCTTTACGCCAATGAGCCTAATGAGTAGTCTTCTGTCATACACTTTATCAAGCAATTCTTTTGCCTTGGCTAGTATTACATGGTCGTAAGAGGTATAGGCAACTCTGGCTTGCATGGTATGTGTTTGAAAATCTGAGTAACGAATTTTAATAGTAACAGTGGCGCAAAGTCTATTTTGTTTGCGCATATCAAAGCACACATCTTGCACCATTTTAGAGAGCGTTTGATGTAAAAATTTCATGTCGGTGGTATCTGTTTCAAAGGTTCGTTCTGAACCAATAGACTTTTGCTCATGGTAAGGCTGCACCGGACGATTGTCTATACCATTGGCTTTCTCCCAAATTACTTTACCATTTTCGCCCATTACCCTGCCTAGTAATTCAATGGGCATATTGGCTAAGGTTTCAATATACACAATACCCATATCACGCAGGGTATGGTATGATTTATCGCCAATGCCAGGAATTTTTTTGATAGAGAGTGGAAACAAAAAAGGTTTTACAGCTAGTTGTTGCACTTCTTTTTCTCCATTAGGTTTTGCCTCGCCTGTGGCTATTTTAGAAACGGTTTTATTCACAGACAAACCAAAAGAAATAGGCAAGCCAGATTCTTTGATAATACGCTGCCGCAACTCATGCATCCATTTTTGGGTACCAAAGAAGCGATCCATGCCTGTTACGTCTAAGTAATGTTCATCTATTGAAGCTTTTTCAACCAACGGAGCCGCCTCTTCAATGATTTCTGTTACTAAATGAGACAGCCTACTGTATTTATCCATATCGCCTCTAATCCAGATGGCTTGTGGGCATAAGCGGCGAGCTAACTTACCCGGCATAGCTGCGTGCACGCCAAATGCACGCGCTTCATAACTACAACTAGCTACTACACCTCTATCAGAGAAGCCACCAATGATAATAGGCTTTCCGTTAAGCGCAGAATTATCTAAGCGTTCAGCTGATACAAAGAAAGTATCGAGATCCATGTGGGCGATTGTGCGAGACATTTGGTTAATATGATTAACAATTATTTGTTAATAATATTAGCTATTAATTATAAAGAAACAAATATTTTTTTATACTATTCAGTAAATGAGATTATTAAAATGTATGGCATAAAATCATATAAATAATAGACCATTTTATTAAAGTAAACAAAACGTCTTAAACCTTGTGAATACTAGAACTTTCGGTTTATTTCTAAAGAAAGTTTGATGAAATAGAATAGGTTTTATCCAATGAGTTTGAATTAATTGACATTTCAAGTCTTGAGACTAGAACCTATTTAATTTTGCTTGGGTACAAGGCGAATCTATTTACTTCAAAATTATTTATTTAGATAATTTATTACGCTATTATTCAGATATTTAACTATTTTATGTTAATATAATTAACATAAACTTGACAACTAAAATAGCATTACATATCTTGCAAAAGTTTTCTAAGCAAGTAAATTATGTATTTATCAACCAACATCAAGTTTCTACGGAAACGGAAAAACTTTAGTCAGGAGGAAATGGCATTGGCCCTTGAATCCAAGCGTTCGGTTTTGAATAGTTATGAGAACAATATTGCTTCTCCTCCTATTGATATGGCTGTGCGCATCTCAGATTATTTTAGGATCAGCTTAGATACTTTACTTAGAATTGACCTAACAAGGTTGCCAGAATCTAAGGTAGGTGAATTAGAGCGTGGCCTAGAAGATTATATTAAAGGTAAATATTTGAGAATAATTGCCACCACTACCAATTCTGATAATATTGACAATATTGAGTTGGTATCTGAAAAGGCACGGGCTGGTTATACTGCTGGTTATACAGATATTCAGTTTATATCTGAGTTGCCGCAATTTAGTTTGCCATTTTTAGACAAGCGTAAAAAATATAGGAGCTTTCAAATTAGTGGAGATTCTATGCTACCTATTCAAGATAAGACCTACGTAACCTGCGAATATGTAGAAGATTGGAGTAGTTTAAAAGACGGTCTTTGCTATGTTATATTAACCAAAGAAGATGGCATTGTTTTTAAACGTGTTTACAATGAAATTGCTAAAAGCAAAAAATTAGCATTGATTTCTAATAACCCAATTTATAAGCCATACGACGTGAACATTGAAGATGTCCTGGAAATATGGAGATATGTGATGGATCACAGCAAAACATTAGATTGATGATTACAATCTGATTGATTACATGAAAAGGCAGCTTTAGGGCTGCTTTTTTGTTTGAGAAAATAGGTAGATTATTGTTTAAGCAACCTTGTTATTTGTACCTGATTATCGCAATAGGTGTAAAGAAAATAAACTCCTTCTTCCATTGAATGGATATCAAATTGAACTTGTTGCTTGTTCATTGAAAAGTGAAATTCAACAGGGATTACACGACCTAAATTATCAAACATTTTTGATGCTGTAATGACTCTGTCGCAATGAACCTGAACCATTGAATTAGCTGGGTTTGGGTACACTTGAACACGAATTGCGTTTACCTCATTTTCGATGCCAGCAGGTATAACTCTTGTGGTTAATTTTTTCCAGTTATAGTAAGCATATACTGGATAATGATCTGAAGTATTGTTGCTAAATCCATTGCAGTAATTGGCTGCATCATCAAACACTTTTGCAGATCCCTGGTAATAAAATGAATCTAAGGTTTTACTAATTAATTGATGATCTATCATGTTCACGCTAAAAGCATAAGACGATTTTCCTGCGTCGGTTAACTCTTTGCTAGGAAAAGTATATTTAGCATTTAAAAAGTTCTTGAATGGTGTTTCTAAAGAATTGTAAATAGATTGATCCAAATCGTCGTTCCAATCTCCCAATACCATGTATTTTTTACCTGCCAAAGTAGACTCCAAATAACTCTTTAATGCCACACTAGCCGACACTCTCCTATCATATGAGCTTTGATCTGCGTAAGCCTTCATATGCAAAATTAAAAAGTATATAGTATCTGTTTTTGTGCCACCTAACGTTTGCAAACAAACTTGCAAAGGAGGTCTGGAAGCAAATGCAAAATTATCTGAGGAGTTAAGCGGTATATCAAATGTTTGAGCTGGAATTACAGTGAACATACTTTTCTTCCAATAAATTCCCATTTTTTGGGTTTGTGAAAAGCCTGAGATATATGTGTCGTACTTTGAGCCAAGCGCAATAGATAAAGTATTGTAGGTTGAAGCATTGCTAATTTCTTCTAAGCCAAAAACATCCATATCTGTTTTTTCTAGCATGGCTTTTACATTCGCATATTGAGTTGCCTCATCCGTTGGACCATTGCTCGCATCACCAAACCATTCGATATTCCAATTGGCCACATCTAATAAAGTATCGTTACCTAACTTAGGAAAGTTTTGCGAATTAGCACCAATAGAGAAAGTAAAAAGGATTATGAAACTTATTACGGCTTTATGCATTTTGAGATTGTTTTTTATTTAGAAGCCAAAGATAAGCGCTAAATCCAAAACCCAATGTTAAGATTGTTTGAAACCCATGAATAATTATTGCCAAGGCATTACCGGTTGCAAGGCTAACTCCCATAAATAGTAATGCCTGACTTACCACAAAATGATACGCCCCAGCAGAGCCTGCCTGAATTGGTAGTGTGCGGGCTACTACTCCCAATACCATTACAAAAAAAGCATCTTTTGCACTTAAAATCGAAGATTCCTTAAACATAAAAAACCAGAGGTAGGTCATCAAATAAAAGCCAATCCAAATCATCACTGTATAGGCAAAAAACAGCCACTTATTCTCCATTTTTAGCAATGTTTGGGTAGATTGGATCAATTGAATTACCCATTGAACGGTACTATTATTTTTATTTTTTAATTGCTTGTACAGTAAGTATACTCCCAGCAATACGCAAATAAGTATTGCTAATCTTACAGGAGTTAATAAAACTAGACCTTTGGTAAAGGTATTTAATAGGGAGCCTTCACTTAAAAACTCTAAAAAAAAAGCGGCTAAAATTATTATCACTAAACAAAGCATATCAGCTAACCTTTCAAACAATATGGTTGAAAGACTTTTATTCATTTCATAATTCAATGATTGCTTTAGAATTAATGCCCTGCTTACCTCCCCTAATCTTGGTATGGCAAAATTTACCAAATATCCTGTTGCCAGTGATGCGAATAAATAATTAGTTGGCGCATTGATTTTTATAGTTTCAAATAGCAATTGCCAACGTTTTACTCTTATGTAATAAACTAAAATGGAGGTAAATAAAACTGGTATTATTACAAGGTTGTTTCCAGATTTAATAATACTCAGCACTTCGGTGAAATCAACTTGCTTGAAACTCAAATACAATAAAATACAACCAAACAAGGCAAATAACCCTGACTGTATATAAATCAGTCTTTTTGATACCATT
>JBILJL010000164.1:0-5565 GCA_044377255.1 Bacteroidia bacterium | reverse complement strand
ATTTAGGGTTCATTAACCAAACTCATTCAATTATAATTATTTATTGGTATGATAACCAATTAATTTATAAACCATTTTTGCCATTGTAAACTCTGTTAAAATATTACCTTTAATTGGTGCAATTTCAACAACATCAAAACCTACTACATTTCTTTTTGCTACTACATCCTTTAAAAACATCATGGTTTCATTCCACATCATGCCATTTGGTTCAGCAGTGCCTACAGCAGGCACTATGCTTGGGTCAAACCCATCAGCATCTATACTAATATAAACGTTTGGCCCCAATGTTTTCAATGCCTCAGCTGCCCAATTCGGGTTCGACCTAACTTCATGGGCATAATAAGTATGTATAATTGGACTCGATTTAATTAATTGAGATTCTTCTATGCACTGAGCCCTGATACCAATTTGAGTTAATGGAACTTCTAAATCGTGTACCCTTGCCATAACCGATGCATGAGAATATTTATTGCCTTGGTATTCTTGACGCAAATCACTGTGTGCATCAATTTGCAGAACATGTACGTCTGGCACAAATTGCTTAACAGCTCTTACCGTTCCATAGGTTATGGTATGCTCAGCTCCTAAAGTTACTGGAAACTTTGCGTCTGCTAATAATTGAATGGTGTTTTTCTCAATGTGCTTAATTGCTTTTAAATCTACTTTTCCCTTAAAATCCATGGGATGCAAAGTGCAGATTCCTCCTTTTAAATAACTTTCTTGATCCAACTCTTCATCATACAATTCCACAAATTGTGAAGCTTTTATGATGGCATTTGGTCCTTTAAACGAACCTGCTAAGTAAGATGAAGTGTATTCATATGGAGCCGATTGAATAACATATTTCGATTGCTCATAACTGTAAAACGCTTCGTCCAGAATAGCTAAAAAGTTCTTTTTGTGATTGTAGTATTTCATATTTTGGTTCAAACCGTATTTAAATATTTAAAAAATTTCTGTTGGAATCTCAAACTCTCCATCAACGTCGGTTAGCACATAAGGCAAACCTTTGGTGATGCAAATGGTATGTTCAAATTGCGCCGATAATTTACCATCAATGGTGCGTGCAGTCCAATTGTCCTTTTTATCAACCTTGCACCTTGCTTTGCCTGCATTAATCATGGGTTCAATGGTAAATATCATGCCAGGCGCCAAAATTGGGCCAGTATTCTTATCTGCAATGTGGCTAACTTCTGGCTCTTCATGAAACTTTACACCTACACCATGCCCACAAAATTCATAAACTGTGCTATAACCAAAGGAGGTTGCGTATTTATTAATTTCGTAACCAATATTGTTTAACCTATTGCCAGGCTTACATTCCCTAATACCAATTGCCAGACATTCTTTGGTTACACTTACAAGTTTTTTGGCGTGCTCATTCACTTCACCAACCAAAAACATGTTAGAAGTATCGCCAAAAAAATTTTTGTAAATAGTAGTTACATCTATGTTTACAATATCGCCATCTCGCAATTCATATTTACCTGGAATACCATGACAAACAACATCATTAACCGAAATACAAGTTTCTTTTGGATAACCATGATAGCCCAATGTTGCAGGAATAGCTTGATTATCTCGCATGAAATCAGTACAAATTTTGTTCAAGAATTCTGTACTTACCCCAATTTTAATATAAGGCGCTACAGCTTTTAATGTATTTGCGGCAATGATGCTACTTTCCCTAATACCCTCAATTTGGGCTGGCGTTTTAATTAGGATTTTTGATTTAGTGTCTCTGAATGCCAAATATTTACAATTAAGGCGCGAAAGTAAGTATTTTCTGTTAAAACCCACTATTTAGCCATGGTTTTACAGTGTCAAATTTAGTTCGAACCTAAGAAAAAATGCAAGTATTTAAACTACTTTAACTCCTCCAAAGCTAAATAGGCCATTAGTCCTGATCCAATAGCAATTGCTTCTTCATCAATATTAAAGGTTGGGGTATGCACACCCGAAACAATACCTTTTTCTTCATTACGTGTTCCCAACCTATAAAAGCAGGCTGGTGCAAGTTGCGAATAATAAGAAAAATCTTCAGCTGCCATCCAAATATCTAAATCCAACACATTATCTTCTCCTAAATAAGCAATGGCTCCAGCTTTTGCTTTTGCGGTAACTTCAGGGTCATTCATTAAAAATGGATATCCTTTGCGAATTTCAAAATCCACACTTCCTCCAAAACTTTCGGCAATATGATTTGCAGTTTTTAGCATCAATTCATGGGCTTTGGCTCTCCATTTCTCATCCAATGTTCTGAAAGTTCCTTCTAAGTAAACCTCGTTTGGAATTACATTTGTGGCGCCATTTGCAATTATTTTACCAAAAGTAAGTACACTGGGAATGATTGGATTTGCCTGCCTGCTCACCAATTGCTGCAATGCCACAATCATTTGTGCGGTAATGGCTATGGGGTCGATACATAAATGGGGCATGGCTCCATGTCCGCCTTTACCTTTTACAGTTACATAAATCTCATCTGTACTTGCCATATATAAGCCACTTCTAAAGCCAACTTTTCCTACTGGTATCAAAGGCATTACGTGCTGACCCAAAACGCTATTTACTGTAGGATTTTCTAATATTCCTTCCTTGATCATTAAGGATGCGCCACCAGGCAATTTTTCTTCGCCAGGTTGAAATATCAACTTGATGGTTCCCTCAAAACTTTCTTTGTTTTGGTTCAAAATACTTGCAGCTCCTAATAAACAAGTAGTATGCACATCATGACCGCAAGCATGCATTACGCCAACATTCACCGATTTATAACTGATATCATTAGCTTCAACAATTGGTAAGGCATCCATATCTGCCCGCAAGGCAATGGTTTTTTTACTTGGGTTTTTACCTTCAATAATTACAGCCAAGCCTGTTGTTGCCATGGGTTTAATGTTACTTATTCCCATTGCCAATAATTGCTCTTTTACAAATGCAACAGTGTTGAACTCCTGAAATGACAATTCAGGGTTTTGATGTAAATGTCTTCTTATGGTGATTAATTTTGGCGAAAGTGCTAGCGCTTCCTGCTTGATGCTTGCTATCATACTCATATATAAGGCAAAAGAAACCATTATACTCCATTTTACCAAAGCCTGATTAATCTCAATAAATTTTTTCTTTGCATTAAGTTTATATTTTTCAAGATTGCTTATCTTTCCACCGTGAAAGATTTTAAGAAGTATTACGTAATTCCTGCTCCCCCAGAAGATGTATATTTAGCGCTAACCAATGAGGCTACCATGATGCTTTGGACTGGAGATCAAGCTTCTTTTAAGGCAGAGGTTGGTGCAGAATTCTCTATGTGGGATGGCAGCATTGTTGGCAAAAACATAACGCTTGATCCAAATAAAAAAATTGTACAAGAGTGGTTTTTTGGGGAAGAAGCAACGGACAATCCAAGCATTGTTACCATCAAATTTCATGTTCATAACCAAGGAACCTCATTGGAGGTGCGTCAATCAAACATCCCCGACGAGGAATACGATGATATTGCCGATGGCTGGACCAACAGCTATATGGCCGAATTGTATGAATTCTATGATGAATAGGATCACAATTGCCAAACTATAGGTTCAAGTCCGTTTTGAACCAAATAGCTATTTGTCTTGCTAAAATGTTGGCAATCAATAAATCCTTTGTATGCTGAAAATGGCGATGGGTGAGGTGCCTGTAAAATAAGATGTTTGTTTGTATCAATCATGGTGGATTTACTTTGCGCAAAATTACCCCAAAGCAAAAATACTAAATTTTTTCTTTGAGCACTTAGCTGCTCTATCACAGAATCTGTAAATTCTTCCCAACCTTTATTTTGGTGACTTCCAGCCTTACCTGAGCTAACAGTTAAGGTTGTATTTAATAATAATACTCCTTGATCTGCCCATTTGCTGAGGTTGCCACTAATTGGTATTGCATATCTTGGATAGTCAACCTTTAGTCCTTTAAATATATTTCTCAAAGAAGGTGGAAACGGAATACCATCATTAACCGAAAAGCTTAAACCGTGAGCCTGTCCCGGACCATGGTATGGATCTTGTCCAATTATAACAACTTTAACATGGTGAAACGGAGTTTTAATGAATGCCTCGTAGATTTGATTAATAGGTGGGTAAAAAGTTTTGTTCTCAGCATTTTCTTGATCCAAAAATTGCATTAATTTCTTGAAGCTTTCCTTTTCAAAGGATTCCTTCAAAAAAGACATCCAGCTTTTATCTGCATTTTCATTTATCATTCCAAGTAGCAATTTAAGGATTTCAATTCAAACTTACATTTAATTTGCTTTTATGCTCCAAGCATTACACTTTTGCCTCATGAATCACCAAGAAGTAATTGAAAAAGCATGGGAAGATAGATCGCTGTTGCAAGACCAAAACACCCATATAGTTATTAATGAAGTAATAGAAAAGTTAGACAAAGGCATAATACGTGTGGCTGAACCAACCGCAAATGGATGGAAAGTAAACGATTGGATCAAAAAGGCAGTGATTCTGTATTTTCCTATTCGCAAAATGGAAACTATAGAGGTAGGTCCATTTGAATACCATGATAAAATGGCTCTCAAAAAAGATTACGCTGCTTTAGGGGTAAGAATTGTTCCAGGGGCAATTGCTCGTTATGGCGCTTACCTCAGCAAAGGAACAATATTAATGCCTAGTTACGTAAATATTGGCGCCTATGTTGATGAAGGAACCATGGTGGATACTTGGGCCACTGTTGGAAGCTGCGCCCAAATTGGCAAACATGTTCACTTGAGCGGTGGTGTTGGTATTGGTGGCGTTTTAGAGCCTGTACAAGCAGCTCCTGTAATTATTGAGGACAATTGTTTTATTGGTTCAAGATGCATTGTGGTAGAGGGTGTGCACATTGAAAGCGAAGCTGTTTTAGGTGCAGGTGTTACATTAACCATGAGTACAAAAATTATTGATGTAACGGGTAATGAACCAATAGAATACAAGGGCCGTGTGCCTGCTCGTTCAGTTGTAATCCCAGGATCTTATACCAAGCAATATGCTGCTGGCTCATTTCAAGTTCCTTGTGCCTTAATAATTGGTCAACGCAAAACAAGTACAGATTTAAAAACCTCCCTCAATAATGCTTTGAGAGAATATGATGTAGCTGTTTAAGAATTGTCAAACAGCTACATTCTTTAATAAACTTTTCTAATTGGAAAGATTACAGAGAGAATACACCATTTAAATTTAAGAAAAAGGCAATTATTGTTAAGGTTGAATAAACAATGTATTCGCCTATTGAGGTATATTTACGAAGATCAACTCCCTCCATTTTACAATAAACAGCCAATAGAATTTTTTCTACCATGAATGAAATAACTGTTGCATAAGCAATGCCCTCTATACCCCAAATGCCAATAAACCAAAAGGAAAGAATGCAATTTAAAATAAGATAATTTGTACTCACTAAATAGAATATTCTATTTTTCATTAATCCCATTATAACTGTTTGTGGAAATAACATCCTGCTTATAATGAGTAATAAATAAATATTGAAAATTTTGTAGCCCTGAACCAAATCTTGGTTGTAAGCAATTTGAAAAAAGTACTT
>JBILJL010000181.1:0-5206 GCA_044377255.1 Bacteroidia bacterium | reverse complement strand
ATGATGGAACCACTTGCTGTAAGTCTTTGTGGTGTTATAATTTGGTATTCGTAATAATCTTCTCTGCCTTCACTAGGTTGATTATAAACAATACCATTGTAATTCATGCTGATTGAATTTTGGTAATAATCTGTCATGTTCAACCTTACGGGCGTGTGGTAGGAAACACCTACTCTTATTAAATCTATTGGGCGTAGGATCAAACCGAATTTACCACCCACCCCTGTGCCACTTGAAGTTAAACTTTGGTTGATGGTTGAACCCACATACACATTGTTACTTAAGCTACTAGTTAGAACCTTTTCTTGGTAAGAATTATTGCTTTCGAACCTAGCATGTTGAATAACCAATGTAGCACCTAGATACAAGAAATTAGATACATTTAAACCACCACCAGCATACCATTCATTCATTCTGCCTTTGGTGTTAATTTGCTGAAATTGGTTCATGGTATAATTGGTATCACCTTGTCTTTCTAGGATAGAAGCGTACTGATTTCTGGCACCATTGTTATCAATTAAACTTACACGCCAAGCAAGTGCAGAAAGGGTATTGTCTAAATCGCTGTTCCAAAAACCAGCGCTATCACTACCATTGGCGCTCCTAGCCAAATAATCTCCCACTGTTGTATTTTTTCCTTTACCAGAATAGATGGTTGAAGTTTGAAAATCATTTAATCGGTTCATACCAAAAGCAAAAGACCCACCTACAATACCATCTCTTTTTGGCTTGCCCATATTTTGGTCAACAAAGCTAAAAACCATTCCTAAATTTGGTATATTGAACATGGTTCTGCTATCGCTCATGAGGTTGCCATTGTAATCTGTTTTACTAATGTTTGAGGTTATTGCCATAGAACCCATCATTTCATTTCTGCGGTATAAACCCAAACCAGCGGGGTTAAAACTTGCTGCACTTAAGTCTGCACCTGCTGCGCCCCAAGCACCCGATAAACCTAGTGTTCTGGCCGAACCTGTGATGCTTTGATTGCTATATCTAAAAATATCTTCTTGGTTTTGCGCGCTTGCATTTAGGCACAAAACAGACGCCAATATTGCTATTTTACTTTTCATGTTCCTTGTTTTAAGTTAAATTATCTAGGCCTAGAATTACCGCCACCAGTGCTACCAGATGAACCTCCACTGCTTGATGGCCTTGGAGAGGAAGGTGCGCTGCTACCTGGCCTACTTTGGCTTGGTTGAGAATTTGAAGGTGCGCTATAGGAAGGTGTACTTGAAGAATTTCCTCTGTTTGCTGGTCGGCTATCTTGATTGCTCATTGATCTTGATGGCCTTTCATAACTTGGATTATCATTTGAACTTGGGCTAGCTTGCCTTGCAGGTTGGTATCCTGAGTTAGATGGAACATTGCTTGAACCATTGTCTCTTGGACGAGAAGGAACGTACACTGGTTTGCCATCAGAGCCACTTCTTAACTCGCCTCCTGCCCTATTAGAGTAAGTGCTTGTGCCACTTGGTGCACTTGGTCTACTATTGGTATTTGGCGAAATATATACCGGCCGTCCATTGTTATCATAACCCAAATCGCCACCTGGCCTGTTGGTTGAAACATTATTGGGATCAACAGCTGGCCTATTTGGCCTGTAAACTGAACCACCTCCAGCATTTGGTCTCACATAAGCGGGCTGATTACTTGGATCTACAGCTTGATTTACTCCTCCATTTGGTCTTGAAACAACCTTTTCGCCAGAGGCACCCGGGCGACTACCAGCAGCTGGTACAGCCGATCCCATTGAATTTCTTGGGCGCATGATTGGCCTGTTGGTAACAATGTCGTTACCGTTATTATTGAAATTGTTGTTCCTACGATTTCCCCAACCGTTTCTGCAACCCCAACCATTACCCCAACCATATCCATAACCCCAAGGATCATAAAATGGGTTGTAACCAAAACCATAGTAAGGATTGTAACCGTAATATGGACCAAATCCCATATAAGGATTAAATGCATAAGGATTTCCATATCCCCAATAAGGGTCATAAAAATTATTAAAAGGAGAAAAACCAAAACCAGTATTCATACCAAAACCAGTATTGTAGCCCACTCCCCAATTAAAACCATTGTTGTTATTCCAATTCAAACCAATGTTCCAACCTGGCGCCCAATTATAAAAACCAGGGCGTACAACTGGCGTAAAAAGGCTTGTCCAGCCCCAATTAGTGCTCAATGAATTGTAATAAGGGTCATCGTAATAGTATTGTCGGTCTGAACCAAAGCGTCGCGCGTCGCGGTTTTCATTCTTATCATCGATTAGCACATTGCTTTGTTTGGTGGTATCTTCTTGAGAGGTAAAACCACGTTTGGCATTCCAAGCTCTATAAGCTTCTTGTGCCCTAATTTCATCTGTGTTCACCGCAGTTTGCTCTTGAGCTGCCTCTATATTTTGATAAGCAGGAGCATAATTACTTTCAATTACCCCCGGATTTGGACCTTTATTGTTATTCCATTTTTCAACGTCTTTGTAGCTTTGACCGCTTTTGGGCTCGCTATGTCGCGACCAATACACATCATCATCTACTTCGTTGATGCCAATAGTTTTTGAAGAGCATGCACCTAATAGTAACATTAACAGCGCATAAAACAGGAATTTATAATTTTTCATAATATTGGATTTTATTCCTTATACAAAGTAACAACTAAAAAGTATTTTTGCTACTCGGTTTATGTAAAATTCAAATACTATTCCAAAAAGTACATTATGGAAATAAAAAAAATTAAAAGGAGCGAAGATTATAGTGGCTGGTATAATAATCTGGTGAAGAATGCAGATTTGGCGGAGCATTCAGACGTTAAAGGATGCATGATAATAAAACCTTATGGCTATGCCATTTGGGAAAAAATGCAAGCAGAACTAGACAGGCGATTCAAGGAAACAGGACACCAGAACGCATATTTTCCACTTTTCATCCCAAAATCTTTTTTTACCAAAGAAGCCAGTCATGTAGATGGATTTGCCAAAGAGTGCGCCGTTGTAACGCATTATAGACTTAAGGTTGACCCTATTACCAAAGAAATTGTGGTTGATCCAGATGCCAAATTGGAAGAAGAGCTCATTGTGCGCCCTACTAGTGAAACCATAATTTGGAATACCTACCGTTCTTGGATACAAAGTTATAGAGACCTGCCAATATTGTTGAACCAATGGGCCAATGTGGTGCGGTGGGAAATGCGCACCCGTTTATTTTTGCGCACTACAGAATTTTTGTGGCAAGAAGGTCATACCGCGCATGCCACAGCCGATGAGGCTATTGCAGAAACAAAGCAAATGCTTGAGGTATATGCAGATTTTGCAGAAAATATTTTGGCAGTGCCTGTCATCAAAGGAATTAAGTCTGCCAATGAGCGATTTGCTGGAGCCATTGATACCTATTGTATAGAAGGTTTAATGCAAGATGGCAAAGCTTTGCAAATGGGTACCTCCCACTTTTTGGGTCAGAACTTTGCTAAGGCTTTTGATGTAAAATATGTAACCAAAGAAAATACCAAAGAATACGTATGGGCTACCTCTTGGGGTGTTTCTACTCGTTTAATGGGCGCGCTTATTATGAGTCACAGCGACGATGAAGGCTTGGTTTTACCACCAAGATTGGCGCCTATCCAAGTAGTGATTGTACCTATATCTAGAAAGCCAGAGGAAAAAGAATTGGTGATGGAAAAAGCCAATCACTATTTTCAATTACTAAAAAAGCAAGGTGTTTTGGTAAAATTAGATGACAGAGATCATTTGAGTCCGGGTTTTAAATTTGCCGATTACGAATTAAAAGGTGTACCCGTTAGAATTGCCATTGGCCCAAGAGATGTGCAAAATGAAACGGTAGAAGTTGCCCGCAGAGATACCAAAGAAAAGCAGGTAATGAGTGCTGCCGATTTAGAACATAAAATTCCGCATTTATTAGAACAAATACAGGCCAATATTTACCAACGTGCCTTAGATTATAGAAGCGAGCACATCCATGCAGTAAACACATGGGATGAGTTTATGGATGCCTTAGATAACAAAACTGGATTTGTAAGTGCCCATTGGGATGGCAGCTCAGAAACAGAGGAAAAAATCAAAGAAATGAGTAAGGCAACTATCAGGTGTATTCCATTGGATAATCCTCAAGAATTTGGCAAGTGCATTTTAACAGGAAATGAATCTAAAGAACGTGTTTTGTTTGCAAGGGCTTATTAATTTTCGGTTTGAACCAAAAACATATAAAGGTTTAAGAAATCATTTTTAAACAAAGTTGAAAATCAATCACCCAAAAAGGATTGATTTTCCTTTTTATTGGAGTGCAACCTGACAAATAAATCAGCCAGAATTATCAACAAATAAATATAGGTTCAGACCAAAAGGCCCTGAATGCTAAATTATTATGCCATTATGGCAAAAAGGGAGATTGGATTAATTTATGTGTATATGGAAAAATACCATAAATTTACAGCCCTTTGCACAATGTGCTGGGCTTATTCAGAGTTAAGAAAATATATATGATTGGAAGCATTTTTAAAGGAATTACCAAGATTTTTGGAAGTAAATCGGACCGCGATTTAAAAGAACTGAATCCTGTAGTTGGCTTAGTGAATGAGGCATTTGCCAAATTACAAAGTCTTAGCGATGATGATTTGCGAAATAAAACTCAACAATTAAAGAATCAGATAAAGGAAAGATTGGCTGTTATTGACCAAGAAATTGATGAGTTGAAGCTTGAATCGCAGGTGGCTGACATGGATTTGATTGACAAAGACAACTTGTTCAAAAGAATTGATCAACTCAAGAAAAATAGAGACACAGAACTAGAATTGGTGCTCAATGATATATTGCCTGACGCCTTTGCAGTGGTGAAGGAAACAGCTCGCAGGTTTGCAGAAAACAAACAATTGGTGGTTAAGGCAACTGATTGGGACAAAGAAATGAGCGCCCGAACCAAGGTTAAAAAACCAGTTACCATTGAGGGCGATAAGGCAATTTGGGGAAACACCTGGGAGGCTGCGGGGCAATCAGTAACCTGGAACATGGTTCATTACGATGTGCAGTTAATTGGTGGCCTGGTTTTGCATAAAGGCAGAATTGCAGAAATGGCAACGGGTGAAGGAAAAACCTTGGTTTCAACATTGCCTTCTTACCTCAACTCCTTGGCAGGACTTGGAGTGCACATTGTAACAGTAAATGATTACTTGGCACGAAGGGACTGTGAATGGA
>JBILJL010000163.1:0-5576 GCA_044377255.1 Bacteroidia bacterium | reverse complement strand
AACTTGTAAATCAAAATTCCTGTTACAACCAGGATTGGAATTGCGAAAGCAGCAAAATTACTTTTCATTGAGCTTTCAGATTTAGGTGACGCTACCTTGTTCATGAGAATTATATTTTATAGTTTATATAGTTACAAAAAAAGTCAATATTTATTAATATACAAGTTGCATGGCATATTAATTAATTATTATCTCAACTAATTACTACGCATTCAACGCAAAAAGGTTTAAAATATGTTAAGTATGGGCGCTGGATACATACCAAAAAACAAACTAAGCGCTAAACAAACCCATAAAACAAGCTGATAATTGAGCGTATTCTCAATTTGGAACTCATTTGCAGGCTTGCCATACATGGCTAATATAACCTTGAAATAATAGTAAACGCCTATCATTGAAGAGAATATGGCTATTAAGGTTGTATAAAAATAACCGCTTTGTAAAGCTTCAGTAAAAATGTAGTATTTACCCATAAAACCTGCAAATGGAGGAATGCCCGCTAAGCCAATCATGGCCATGCTCATGGCGGCTGCTAACACAGGATTCTTTTTACCCAAGCCATTAAAGGCATCAATTCCTTCCGATTTTGTTGATTTAAATACAGGGATGGCTATGGCAAATGCTGCCAATGTGCTCAATGAATAACCCAAAGTGTAATAGAATAAAGCACCTGCAGGTTGATTTTTTGCACTTAATATGATTAACATTAAATAACCTGCATGCGAAATTCCGGAATAGGCTAGAAGTCGTTTAAAATTGGTTTGAGCCAAAGCCATTAAGTTACCTATTGCTAAAGTAAGAATGGCGGCAACATTCAAAATCAATTCTGCTTTCCATGAAGTATAGAAGAAGGTTGCGCTCATTAATTTGTAGAAAGCCCCAAAGGCAGCAATCTTAACCAAGGTACTCATATAAGCAGTAATCAATGCAGGAGCGCCCTCATATACATCTGGAGCCCAGAAATGAAATGGTGCTGCAGAAACCTTAAACAACATGGCAAAAACCATTAAAACCATTCCGGTATAAAACAAAGGTGAAATGTTTTGTTGGTTTTGAATGGTGTAATCAGTAATCTTATTTAAATCGAAACTACCTGTAGTTCCATAAATTAATGCGATACCAAATAATAAAAAACAAGAAGCAAAGGACCCCATAAGGAAATATTTAAAACCCGCTTCGTTGGATCGAACATCAAAACGCTTGCTACCTGCCATAATATACAGTGCAATTGAAAGGGTTTCAATACCCAAGAACAACATGGTTAAATTACCATAAGAAAACATCATCAAAGCCCCCACCAATACAAAGGTTAGGATCGACATGTAATCACTTAAATGTTCTTGGTCTTTTGCGTAAAAATCTGTGGAAAGAATGAATACCAATAGCGTAACAAAAATTGCCAAGCCGCCAAAGGCCACCGAGAAATTATCTACCTTCAACATATTGTTGTAGTAGGCCAAATTTAAATTCCAATCGTTTAGGTTCAAACCGAAAATTACGGCTAAACCAATAACTAAAATAGGTACAATGAGTTTTCTTAAATTAAAGATTTCTGCTAACATGCAGAAGAAACCCAGAACAGATGTATATATAATTGTATTCACGAGATGAACTTATTTAAGGATGGTTTTTAAAACTGGCTCAGTTAGCTCAAGAATTGGTTTAGGAAAAATCCCTAATACAAATATTAAGATGCCAATGGTAATCAATACTAACTTTTCGTTCCAAAATAAATCTGGAAACACCATGTTTTCCACGATTGGTTTTCCGAGAACCACCTTTTGGTACATGCGTAACATGTAAACTGCACCAAGAATAATGGTTAATCCGGCAAATACAGCCAGCCAAGTATTGTATTGGTAAACGCCATATAGCAACATAAATTCTCCTACAAATCCATTGGTTAGTGGCAATGCTATTGAACCTAAAATAACCACCATGAACCAAGTGGCAAATTTTGGTGCCACCAATCTAATGCCTCCAATGCCTTCTACATTGGCATTTTGAGTGCGATTGAAAATAATATCTGCGCAAAAGAACAAACCAACTACATTGATACCATGCGCGAGCATTTGAACCAAGCTACCTTGCAAGCCACTGATATTTAAAGCAAAAATACCTGCACTGATTAAACCTACGTGGGCAATAGATGAATAAGCCAATAGTCTTTTTAAATCGCGTTGCATGATGGCGATGATAGATGCATATACAATACCTGCAACACTCAAAGCAATAACCAATGATTGCCATTCTTTAACACCTTCTGGTAAAACTGGTAATAGCCATCTGATTAAACTGTAAGTACCCATTTTTAACATGATGCCAGAAAGCAACATGGTACCTTGGGTTGGGGCAGTTTTATAGGTATCTGGCTGCCAAGTATGAAAAGGTACTATAGGAATTTTAATAGCAAAAGCTATAAAGAATAACCAAAACAACCAGCTTTGGTTACAACCACATGAAGGGTTAGCAATCAATGAAGCCCAATCTAAAGAATGTTGTGGACTACCATTGTATAAAAACAAGAAACCAAACAGCATGAGTAAACTACCTGCGAGGGTATAGATAAAAAACTTTAAAGTAACTTGAGTTCTATTTTCGCCACCCCAATTGAAAGAGATAAAGTAAATAGGAATCAAAGCTAGCTCCCAAAATATATAATAGACAAAGCCATCGAAAGAAATGAACACTCCATTTAATGCAAATTGCATGAATAGAATCAAGCTATAAAACACATGCGGCCTTTCTGTTTCTCTGTTATACCCACTTAAAATAATGAGCGGCAGCAGTAGATTGGTTAAAATTACCATGAGTAAACTAACGCCATCCATAGAAAAATGAACGTTAATAAAAGGCTTAACCGACCAATTTCTTAAGAATTCGAAAGCCGTTGCGCCATCTGTTTTAAAAACAGAATAAGCATAGGATGTAAATCCTAATTGAAAAAGGGTAAACACCAAGGCTAAGTTTCGGCTCAAGCCACCTCTTGTAAATAATAACAGAAGGGATGCGGCGAGCGGTATAAATAAGAGAGTTAAACTAAGCATTTAATACACCAATTGAATAAACATTAATATCATCATTCCAATAACCATGGCAAAAAGGTAAAATCCAGCGTTTCCGGTTTGAACCAAACGTAGCGTTCTACCTGTAAATCCAACAATCCAAGCGGTTGCCATTACCACTAAATCAACTACCAACTTATCAATTAATACAAATAGAATATCGCTAATAACCATCGTAGGTTTAACGATTACATTATCGTATAACTCATCGATATAAAATTTATTGGCCACCCTTTTAGCAAAGCCTTTGGTTTCTGAATCTGGCTCTGGAACCAATTTAGATTTTACATAAAAATGGTATGCCACAGCAATACTTATTAGGGCTGCCAAGGTGGCTATCCCCATTAACATCCATTCGGTGCTATGCTCTGCATGGTGTGCTGCCCCAAGAATAGATTTTGATTCCTCAAAAACAGGGGACAAATAAGTTGAGAATAAATGTGTTTGCCCAAAAACAGCAGGCATTCCCCAAAAACCTGCAATGCCAGCAAATATTGCCAGAATCGCTAAAGGCAAGGTCATTGTCCAAGGCGATTCATGCAAGTGTTTCTTTTGATCTTCTGTGCCTCTGAAATCTGTATAAAAAGTTAAGAAGAACAATCGGAACATATAAAAGCCCGTAATCATTGAACTAATGCTCAATAATACCCATACCTCTTTGTGAGAATTGAAAGCTGCAGCTAAAATTTCATCCTTTGAAAAGAATCCTGCGAAAGGAAAAATACCAGAGATTGCTAAGGTGGCAATTAAAAACGTTGCCCAAGTAACTTTAACATATTTACTTAAACCACCCATGTTCCTAATATCTTGTTCTCCACTCATTGCATGAATAACGCTACCAGCACCAAGGAACAATAATGCTTTAAAGAATGCATGTGTTACAACATGGAACATGCCACTTTCAAAAGCACCCATACCTAAAGCCGCAAACATTAATCCTAGTTGAGAAACGGTAGAATAAGCCAATACTTTTTTAATATCGTTTTGTTTGATCCCAATTATTGCCGCAAAAATGGAAGTTGCAACACCCACCCACATCACCACTTCCAGCGTATGAGGCGCCATGGCAAACAATAAATTGGAACGACAAATCATGTATATACCAGCCGTAACCATGGTTGCAGCATGAATCAAAGCTGAAACAGGAGTTGGCCCTGCCATTGCATCTGGCAACCAAGTGTACAAAGGTATTTGGGCACTCTTTCCCATAGCACCAACGAATAACAATAAGGTTACAGCAACAATGATGATATTATTTATTGGGTAAGCTTTAATTGCTTCGTTAACCGTTAAAAAATCTAGTCCGCCAAAATAAAATAGCATAAAAAACATGCCCAATAAGAAACCTAAATCACCAATTCGGTTCATGATAAAAGCTTTTTTGGCAGCATCATTGTAAGCATCATTTTTGAACCTAAAACCAATGAGTAAGTATGAACAAAGTCCAACACCCTCCCATCCAATAAACATTACTAAGTAGCTATTACCTAACACCAAGATGAGCATGAAAAAAATGAATAAGTTGAGGTAAGCAAAAAACCTGCTAAAACCTTCATCATGGTGCATGTAGCCAATAGAATATAGGTGTATTAAAAATCCAATTCCTGTAATAACTAATAACATCACTAAAGAAAGTGGATCTATTAAAATACCAAAACTCAAAGTGATATTGCCCCATTTCATCCATTCCAATAAATTGAAATTTAAGGATGCGCCAGTTGGCAAATTAAGGAACAAAAACAAAGAGCAAATAAATGAAAGTAGAATCATACCGCTGGCAATCCAGCCACTGGCATGTTTGAGAGATTTGCCAAACAAGCTTGTTACAAAAAATCCAAGTAATGGAAAAAGTGCAACCAAACTGGCTGGAGTAATCAATTTTGTTAATGCTAGAAAGTTATCCATTGCTTATCTATTAAATGCTCCTACCATTTTAATTTACTTAAAATATCAATATCGGTTGTACCAATATTCCGATAAATACTTACCAAAAGGGCAAGACCAACTGCAACTTCTGCTGCGGCAACCACCATGATAAAAAATACAAAAACTTGCCCCTCAGTATTTCCAGCGTAAGCAGAAAAACTAACCAGCAATAAGTTTACAGAATTCAGCATCAATTCAATGCACATAAGAATAATCAGTGCGTTTCTGCGCATCAAAACACCCATCACGCCTATTGAAAATAAAATGGTGCTCAAAACCAAGTACCAATTTTGTGGATTTGTTTGTTCTACGGGTAAATTCATTAGTGTACCTCCTTTTTAGCTAATACTGCCGCTCCAATCATTGCGGCTAAAAATAATACTGAAGTCATTTCGAAAGGCAATAGAAAATCTGTAAATAATTTCATGCCCACGTTTTGAACAAAGCCAGCATCAGTTGCGGCAGGCACTGAATAAGCTGATAGTTCGGTTGACCTCATAGCAGCCAATAAAACGAGCATGAGCATGCCACCTGTTACAACAGCAGTACCTTTGTAAATAATAGATTTATGGGGTTCTGATTCTT
>JBILJL010000162.1:0-5627 GCA_044377255.1 Bacteroidia bacterium | reverse complement strand
CAAAGCGCCACTTTCTTCTGCCACAACTTTCATTGCTTCATCAAAAAATAAGTAGTTTAAGTATGCTTTGGGTTTGGTGGGCATTTTCAAATGTAAGGAAAATACAATAGGAAGAATTCAAATTAAAACAGGTATTTATTTTAATGATCATGCTACTTACAATAATCTGAGTTGTTTTATAAATACCTTAAATAGAATGAATTCTTATTACAATTAGCCAATTAATTAAAACCTTCAAAAATAGTATCTAAGTTTTAAGTCCTAAATAAAATAGTAGAAAAATTGCAGCAACAGAATTTAAAGTTAGCCAACTATATTTCCGCTTTTCCGCTTTCGACCATTTCTCATATTTATCAAAGTATTCTATATACTTATCATTTTTAAATACAAAGTAGTAGCATATTAATCCAGATAGCACGGCACAAGCAATAATATATGGCATTGCTGCATATACGAATACATTGAATAACATAAGTAATGATAAAAAGAAAATAGCTATTCCTCCCCATAAGATACCGCCAGCTACCGTATTACTCAATCCAAAATTTTTATCTCCAAAAGCTTTGTTAATTTCATTTTCAATATTCGTAATGCCTTTTTTTTCAAGTCTCTTTTTTATAAAAGATGTCTCAGCTAATATTCTAAAAGGATTAATTTTATTAGCAAATAAGTGTGATTTATAGTGAGCCTTATAAAAACAAAAATGTAAAATATTTAGATAGTTTTCCATTGCTTTCGTTTATCTACTGTGATAATAATTAACAGCCCCACCTCCAACATTACCGCCTAAGTAACCACCTCCCAAACCTCCTACAAATCCACCTATGACAGCACCAATAACAGCTCCAGGAGGACCACCAATTAAACCGCCCGCTATGCCAAAACTCCAAGCTCCTGCTTCTGCACCTGCCCAACCTCCTACAATGCTTCCTGCTGTTCCGAATGCCGCACTTTGTGCATTGTAGCCAAACCGACCTCCATCCTTTTGAAAACCATTAATTGTTTCTGTGCCTCCAATTATTACAGATGCTCCCAATACAGCCCTACCTGCCCACTTGTAATTACTTGCTGCTTTGAAAGCTCCAGAACGACTACCAGTATATTGATTTCCTCCCCAAGAGTTATTATAATATTTACCATTTTTACCAAGCCACAAATCTCCAGGCCTAACAGTCGTTTCTAAGGCACCAAAAATTCCACCTCCAATATCTAAAGATAATTTTGAATTACTCCAAACACCACCAATACTAACAATCAACTTCGAATTAATCCCATTATTCTTTTGAATCTCCCTTGAAGCTAATTCGTTAGCCCAATAATTTCCGCGTCCATAAGCAGTGCCATGATTTTGGACCTTTCCAAAAACATCTGTGACTTGGTCTGCTTTTCTATACTTGGCACCATTTTCATAAACCATATCTGCCATCAAATTTGATCTGTCAAATGGATTTTGGCCTGGTGAATCAAAATAACCTTCATAAGACATCCAATAAGGCCTATCTGCCGTAATTACAACCTCATTCAAATCATACAACCCACTCGGATCAGTAAACAAAACTGGGTTATTACTCATCGCCAAATAGGGCGAGGCATGTTGCATTAATGGGTCGGGCTGCATCCAGCGGCCTATTTGTGGGTCGTAGTTTCTAAAGGCAAAATCATAATCCTCCAAGCCATAGGTTTGCCCATTAGCATCCACAAATTCATCTTGTTGGATAAATTGGCTATTGTATCTCTGCTCAGATGATTTCTCTAATGCAGGAGATTTACTAACTTCAAAACACAATCCAAAAGGATAGTAATGAAACTCTTCTAATAATCTTCCTGTGTAATGAACCACCAACAAATTGTCTGTTCTTACTATAGCTTCAGAATTATTGCAACTATACACATACACAAAACCATTTCTATTTATTGGAAAAATAGGCTTGGTTAAATCCGACCAAGCATTTGCCTGCGTTACCTGCAAGGCGCCACTTTCTTCTGCCACAACTTTCATTGCTTCATCAAAAAATAAGTAGTTTAAGTATGCTTTGGGTTTGGTGGGCATTTTCAAATGTAAAGAAAATCTTGAAAGAACAATTCACACCAAATCAGGCTAATATCTCAAAACCCTGATTTGTTAAAAAGATTTCAATATATCGATACTGCCTGAAAAAAAAAAAAATACTTGAACTTTTCTTCCATAGTTGGGTGGTAAATGTCATTATAAGCCTTTATTCTAAGTTTACAACAATTCCGAAAGAGCAAAATAACAATTTTATACAAAAAAAGCCCCACATTGCTGTGAGGCTTTTTTGTTTACACAAGACATTGTGTTTGCTGGCGGTGCGGACGGGACTCGAACCCGCGACCCCGTGCGTGACAGGCACGTATTCTAACCAACTGAACTACCACACCTTTTTCCCTTTTGGGGAGTGCAAATATAGAAATATTTCAATACAAGACAAGCACCATATTAAATATTTTGAAAATAGTTGAATTTCCTTAAAATTGCAGTACTGCTTGATGGCAGAATTAATATAAAATATGGCACATTTTGATTTTGAAAAACCCATTCAGGACCTTGAAGATCAGTTGGAAGAGGTAAAGAAAGTTCATGAAAAAGGTAAGGTAGATATGAATTCTAAGATTTTAGAACTTGAAGCGAAAATTTTAGAAACTAAAAAAGAGGTCTACGGAAAACTCACCGGTTGGCAACGTGTTCAAATTAGCCGACACCCTGATAGACCTTATACTTTAGACTATATAGAAAACTGTTTTGATAACTTTATTGAACTCCATGGAGATAGAACTGTGAAGGATGATAAAGCCATGGTGGGTGGTTTTGCGAGTATAAACGGACAAAGTGTGATGGTGGTTGGGCAGCAAAAAGGTAGAAATACCAAACAGCGCCAGTTTAGAAACTTTGGTATGCCTAACCCTGAAGGCTACAGAAAAGCCTTACGTTTGATGAAAATGGCAGAGCGCTTCCAAATTCCTATTGTGTGTTTAATTGATACGCCTGGTGCCTCTCCCGGACTTGAAGCAGAAGAACGCGGACAAGGTGAAGCCATTGCCAGAAACTTGTTTGAAATGAGTGTATTTAAGGTGCCAATCATTTGTATCATCATTGGTGAAGGTGCTTCTGGTGGTGCCTTGGGAATAGGTGTTGGAGATAGAGTACTGATGATGGAAAATACTTGGTATTCTGTTATCTCACCAGAATCATGTTCTTCTATTTTATGGCGCACTTGGGATCAAAAAGAAATTGCAGCAGAAGCTTTGAAACTAACTGCAACCGATATGCTCAACAACAAATTAATTGATGGCGTTATTCCTGAACCATTAGGCGGCGCGCACAACAATACCGCTGAAACTTTTGCGACAATTAAATCACATTTGATACAAGAAATTGCCAATTTAGTTGATGTAGCTCCTGATAAATTGGTTCAAAACAGAATTGCCAAATTCTCCGCAATGGGGGATTTTATTGAAAATTAGAACATTTATGAGTTAAGAGGTAAGAGGTAAGAGTTAAGAGGTAAGAGGTAAGAGTTAAGAGGTAAGAGTATTTTAAAACTCTTCATTCTTAATTCTTAATTCTTCACTCTTAATTCTTCACTCTTAATTCTTAATTCTTCACTCTTAATTCTTCACTCTTAATTCTTCACTCTTAATTCTTCAATCTTAATTCTTAATTCTTCACTCTTAATTCTTCACTCTTAATTCTTCACTCTTAATTCTTCACTCTTAATTCTTCACTCTTAATTCTTCACTCTTAATTCTTAACTCTTAATTCTTCACTCTTAATTCATACTTTAAGCAAGTACCGGTTTATTTTTATACTCCCCCTTACTTTTTCTAATGTTAACCGATACAATTTTATATTCTGGGCACAATGCTTCTGTGTCGTGTTCATCGCTTGTAATTAGGTTCAGCATAACTTCTGGAAAATGGAAAGTGGTGCTCAATATTCCGGGTTTAACCTGATCTGTTATTCTTGCTTTTATATCAACTTTTCCTCTAGGTGATTCTACGCAAACCATGTCTCCTTCTTGGATAAAATTCTTGCTCGCATCGGCCGGATTAATGAGTAACACATCTTCTGTTAAAATATGCACATTGCCAGTTCGCCTGGTCATGGTTCCAGAATTATAATGCTCTAACTCTCTATTGGTGGTAATGATGTACGGATACTCCTTGCCATTTTTACCAATTTCGCCAGATTCTTTCCAATCGAAGTAATGGAATTTACCTTTCCCTCTGTTAAACGCGCCATTAAGGTGTAAAATTTCCGTATCGGAACCATCAGCTTTTACAGGCCATTGTTTGCCACTTTCGCCCAATTCATCCCATTTAACACCTGCAAAGAAAGGCACAATTTGAGATATCTCTTCCAACATGGTATGAGCCTCATATGGGGCTTGATCATAGCCCATTCGGTTCATGATATCTACTATAATTTGTCCGTCCGATTTTGTGCCAGGCAATGGTTCAACTACTTTTTGAACCCTCTGAATGCGCCTTTCTGCATTGGTAAAGGTGCCGCTTTTTTCAAGGAAGGAAGCTCCAGGCAAAATAACTGTTGCATATTTTGCTGTTTCGGTCATGAATAATTCTTGCACGACCAATAGTTCTAAATTTTCCATGGCAGCAATAACCTTATTGGTATTTGGGTCGGTATGAACCACATCTTCCCCCATTAACCACATGGCTTTTAGCTTGCCTTCAATAGAAGCTTCAAACATTTCTGGAATTTTTAATCCCTTGCTAAATGGAATTTTAGTTTTATAAAATGCCTCGTATTGCTTGTTAATTTCTGGGTCATAAGAATCCATATAACCTGCTCCTTGATGTGGCTGACAGCCCATATCTGCAGCTCCCTGCACATTGTTTTGACCACGCAAAGGATTTACACCCACACCTCTCCTACCAATATTACCCGTTATCATGGCTAAATCGGAAATTAACATCACAGTAAACGAACCTTGCGAATGCTCTGTAACGCCTAATCCATGAAACGACATGGCATTGGGAGCTGTGGCATAAGCAATGGCTGCAGACCTTACCAAATCTTTATCTACGCCAGTTATACTTGCAAGCTCATCCATGTTTAACTTCAATATCTGCTCGCAAAAATCCGCATAACCTTCTGTGCTTGTTTCAATAAACTTGGTATCAGCAACACCTTCGTTAATGATATAATACAGCATCATATTTAGCAATGCTACATTGGTTCCAGGCTTTAATTGCAAATGATAGGTGGCATACCTGGCCATTTCTGTGCGCCTTGGATCAATCACAATACTTGGCTTACCTTTTATGGCAAACTGCTTCAACTTTGCTCCTGTAACTGGATGCGCATCGGTAGGATTTGCACCAATAACCATGATACAATCAGTATATTTTAAATCAATAACCGAATTGGTTGCTGCCCCTGTGCCAAATGAACGCTGCATTCCTAAAGCAGTTGGTGAATGGCAAACACGTGCGCAACAATCAATGTTATTGGTACCAATTACAGCACGAATAAACTTTTGCATCAAGTAATTTTCTTCATTGGTACACCTGGCAGAAGAAATTCCAGCAACAGCATCAGGCCCATTTTTCTTCACAATATCGGTGAGTTTATTGGCAATAAAATC
>JBILJL010000161.1:0-5654 GCA_044377255.1 Bacteroidia bacterium | reverse complement strand
TTTTCATTTTAGTTTGTGTGAAAGTTAATGTTTTTTATACTTTCAAATTGAACTAATTTTGGGGAGGAGGACACCAGGAAAACTTAAAAGCACAGTTCAATTGGCGGACAAGCAACAACTGAAACTCTATTTAGAAAATCGTTTTGCTATCAAAGACCTTCACACATACATTGAAACCTTTAAGAAAGAAGGTTTGCTTCGTGCCGACTTTGTTTCCGTTGCTAATGATTCTAAAATAAAGTCATTACGAACTTTCAAAGGTTTCTTAGTGAATTGCTACTCTCCTACACTTGCAACATTAAACGGACAAGCAATTACAATTTCTCCCACCGGTGGAACATTCAATTTCATTTATGACTTTGAAAGTTTCATTCCCGAACAAGACATAACAATTGTAGGAATTGAGAACCCAGAAAACTTTCGGCACATTGACAAACAGAAATATTTGTTTCAGAATATCAAACCACTTTTTGTAAGTCGTTATCCTCAAAACCAAAGCAAGGATTTAATTAAGTGGCTGCAATCAATCCCAAACAATTATTTACATTTTGGCGACTTTGACTTTGCAGGAATAGGAATTTATCTAAATGAATTTAAGAAGCATATTGACAACAAAGCCAAGTTCTTTACGCCAGCCAACATTGACAGCAGCATTAAAAAATCAGGAAGCAAAAAACGATATGACGAACAAAAAATAAATTTTGACATCGGTAAAATCAAAGAAGAAAATTTACTACAATTGTTAGATTCAATTCACAGACACAAAAAAGGATTAGACCAAGAAATATTTATAAATGAATAGAAGAACTGCTCCGAAGAGGTAATAAAATATGGACAGGCACTAGCCGGAACAGCGAAGTGGATTTTGTCTGTAAAACCACAACAGGAGATATTGAATATTACCAAGTAGCCTGGCAAATGACTGATGAAAAGACAATAGACAGTGAGTTTGGAGCATTAGAAAAAATCAACGACAACTATCCAAAATTTCTTCTCACTACTGACGGATTTACTCAAAATCGAAGTGGAGTAAAACATTTGAACGCATTTAATTGGTTGCTTGAAAGAAATGAAAATTAATAATCACTGGCTATAACAACACCTACAAGAAATTGGCGGTTCAGTGCTCTGTAGACACATTTGTGGTAAATCAAAGTTTGGTTCTCCGCACCCATCCCGATAAATCGGGATGGTAAAAAGTCCCGCGCATCTGCTAGCTGCCAACCGTTATTTCCTACAATAAAAAAAGAAATGTTGGAAATGGAATTGCTATTGGAGCTGCACTTGTACTATTATTTGGAGCTGGTATAATTACAAATTAATTACTACCTTTATTTTTTATTTTAAAAACATAACAATATGAAAAGCTTAACATCTGTATCACTAATTTCACTGATTCTTATTTGTTCTTGTAAAAAAAATAAGATTGAAGCATGCGCAACATTCGATCGGGCAGCCTATTTAGTTGCCGACACAATTTATCTTGATGCATCTTGCAGCGAAAACGTAGAGGATTATCTTTGGACTCCGAAAGAGGGTTTGACGATGATAGGCAACGGGAAATCTTCAAAAGAACGCTTTGTTATTCTTCCATTATCTGGAACGCTATCACGAACCATAGAATTAAAGGTATCTAACTCTAAATCAATTAGAACTATCACCAAATCTGCCCTTATTCTTTAGGGGAAATTCGGGACAAGGGGCTATTGTTATAAATAGTAGAGCAGCATAAAAATAGGGACTTTCTATAGGTTCAATCTAAGTTGGAGTAATTTTGTGAAAAAATTAATTTATTAATGGTAACTCAACATACATAACTAGTTAATGTAGTACATTGCGCCATATTTTTGATATCTGATATATGTATTTTAAAATTAAGATTTCAGTGATCATGTCTGTTTATAACACTTCATTTCCACTGATAAAAAGAGCAATAGATTCAGTATTAAAGCAAGATTTTCAGGATTTTGAGTTGATTATCATTGATGACGGGAGCAATAACAATACCCAGCAAGATATTTTAAATTATGCCCTCAAGCATGAAGATAAAATAACCTATTTGCGTCATAAAAATCGCAGTCAGTCAGAATCAATCAACAGAGGTATGCACCTCAGCAATAGTGAATATATTACTGTAATTGATGCAGATGATGAGTACAAACCCAATCATTTGAGTACCTGTTTGTCAGAAATAAAATCGCTCGATTTAATTGCTTCCACAACCGAAACCATTGTTAACCAAGAATCTGATTATTATGTTCCAGACCGTTTTGATACCAACCAAGTAATACACGTAGATAATTGTATTTTATTTGCCACGCTATTTGGCAAAAAAGAAGTATTTACTGAGCTTAACTTTCTGAATATTTACGGCGCAGATGCCCATTTTTACCAACGAGCGGAGCAGGAATTTGCCGTAAAAAAACTAGATTTAAGAACCTATGTTTACTACAGAAATAATTTAGATAGTTTGACTGCAAAATTTAAAGAAACGGAAGCAATTGATAATTGATTTTAAAATTCACAAAAATATTATTGTTGCTTCACATGTCACTGGTATTTACGATGTGAATAGAAATACCACTTTAGCAAACGATGATTTTTCAATGGTTGCTGATTGGGCAAGATCTATTGAATCCTTAAAGTTACGTGGGATTATTTTTCACAATAATTTTTCAGCAGAAACATGCAAACTGCACCAAAGTGATTACATTCATTTTGTGAAAATTGACTACAATTCTCGGTACAATCCTAATGTATTCAGGTACTTTGTATATGGAGCGTTCTTAAAATCATACGCTCATTTGATTGAAAATATCTTTTTTACAGATATTTCTGATGTGGTTGTTCATAGAAATCCATTTCAAGAGCAAATATATCTAAACAACCCTACGGGTATTTTTTGCGGAGATGAAAGAGAAATTCTAGATAATGAATGGATGCAAAACCATTCCAATCACTTGCGAAGTAAAATACCAGATTACGCTTTATATGAAACTAATTTTAAGAATGAAACCTTACTAAACTGTGGAATAATTGGGGGAAATATTTCTATGATGTACCCTTTTATTGAACAATTGAAAACCATTCACCAAGAATACAATTCAGATAATAACACCCCTTACACTGGAGATATGGGTGCATTTAACTACTTAGCAAGATCACGTTATCATCCTAAAATAATACATGGTAATCCAGTAAATACTGAATTCAAAAGTTATTCAAACGATTTGTCTTGTTGGTTCAAACACAAATAAACGCCGCTGAATATAAATTTGCAGAAAAATGGAATACCTAACTGAGTGCCTTGCTTGCAATTCAGGCAATTTTGAAGCCTTTGAGCAAACCATTGCCATGATGCATCAAAATTTACCAGCAAAATATAATTTTGATAGGTGCAATGCCTGTGGTTTGGTTTTTTTGAACCCACGAGTAGAGGAAACAGAACTTGGACAATTTTACACTGCCTCTTATTTACCCTACCGGGTAGAAGAAGCTTGGGGAAAATATGCGTCTTTTGTAAAACAAGACCAACAACAAATTGACAAAGCAAGAGTGCGATTACTTATCAAACAAAATAAGCTTAGCACACAAAGCAGGATACTTGACATTGGTTGTGGCAAGCCCACTTTTTTGGCTAGTCTTCGCGATACAATAAAAACAAATCTTATTGGGTTAGATTTTAGTGATGAGGGTTGGAAAAATGACCGCGATTCATACCACAACATTGACCTTAGAACAGGAGAAATTAGAGATTTAGGCAATGAAAAACCTATGGATGTTATTACTATGTGGCATTACTTGGAACATGATTACCAACCACAACAACATCTCAAACAATTACTCAACTATTCGCATGCGCAAACACGCCTAATAGTTGAATTCCCCAATTTTGACAGTTACACCCGCAAAAAATTTGGGAAACATTGGTCGGGTTACCACACTCCCCGCCATACTGCACTATATTCTCCCAAAAACATGGAATTGATGCTAAAAAATAGCGGGTGGCAAGTGGAACAAATTTTAACCTATGGCACGCTAAATCCTTACACCCTTCATTGGATGAGCCGTATGGAACAAAAAGGAATTAACTGGTCGGCTTCCATGGAGCCTAGATTTATTGGATATGTATTTGGTTTGGTATTAAATGCTCCCCTTTACTTGTTGCAAAAATACTTTTCAATGGGATTTATGACTATAATCGCTCGACCAATATAGCTCAATTAGCTTTTCAAGTATGGAGCCAATATGTCTTTACCTTCCCAAGTACCAATGGTTTTGAATGGTTGAAAACGTGTAAACATTTCTTCTCTGTACCAATCTATTTTGTGGGTTTTTTTGATAGCTTCGCGATGTTCTAAACTGTTATAAGCATAATTTTTCAACGATTCTAAGTTTTCCCAAACACTAAAAGTAGCCATTTGAATGATGGGCACTTCACCCACACCTTTGGTATAAATAAGCCCTGGGCAACCAAGTTGAATTGGCCGTTGGGATATGGGCACAAAACGCCAAAATTTCAACAATTTATTTGGTTTAATGGTGGCGCGCGTTATGACAGCAATCATTGGGTTGTTTGCATCCAACTCTAATGAGGGTATAAATGGATTTCCTCCAGACCAAAAACCTTTAGTTTGGATGGGTTTCATAAAAATGGTCCATTGCTCAATAGACTTTTCTTGATACTGTTTGTATGTGTTTGAATGATTAAAAAAATTATTGGCTGCCTCTTCATTTTCCCATACTCCAAGTAAAGCATATACTCCCCAATCTGGAAATAGGCTGAAACCAATGTCCCTGCCACTACCCATGAGTTTATAAAAAATAAGGCCCGGACTTTTAGCAATGAAAGAATGTGCAAATTGCATTTGACCAAAAGCCCATAATTTAGATTTTAAGTTTGGAAATCGAAATAAGGTGAGCGTAGTAATTGAAACCATTTTTTGTAAAGTTAGCCAAATAAATCAATCACTTTTATTATTAAAATGTGGAATTTATTTAACATTTATAAAATATAGAAACACAACAAATATTTACGAATGATTGTTTGTCATTTTTACAATTCTGTAAAATGGCCTACAATTCAATCGCAGAGTTAAAATTAGTGTATGTGTTAGCTTAAAATTAACTCATTACAAATAAGTATGGTATTAAACGTTCAAATGTGCTAATCATACAAATCAATTGAGAAATTATGTAATAAACACATGTTAAAAGTAAGCCACTTTTGCATATAAAAACTTAACTAAAATTAAACAAAATGAGCAATAATGAAAATTCGAATAACAAGAGGAAAATTTATTAAGCAGTTATCTACAATAGTTGCTAGTAGTTTGCTTATGAACCCACTACTTCGCCTTTAAAAATAAATGACATCAAAGGTTTTGGTGCCAAAGAAGTAATTGTGGTGACTTCGGGCAATGATTTAAAACCTTGGTTTGGAAAAATGGATTTTATAATCTCAACGGTCCCTTATGCTTATGACATGTCAAATTATATTTCTTGTGTTAAACCATACGGTTATTTTACACAAGTAGGGCTGCCTATCAATGGAGAGCTAATGATCAATAATACTAACATGGTTTTTAACCGAGTAAATTTTAACGGTTCGTTGATTGGTGGCATTTCTGAAACACAAGAAGTAATGAATTATT
>JBILJL010000160.1:0-5699 GCA_044377255.1 Bacteroidia bacterium | reverse complement strand
TTATTTCGGGAAATTGTTTTGCCACAACACCTAATTATTTGGTCAATAAAATTTCTGGTTCAAACCCAATTATTACAGGTAGTAAAAGTGTTTGTACCAATTCAAATAATAGTTACTCAACCCCATTTAATACCGGAAGAAGTTATTTTTGGAACGTGGTAGGTGGAACTGTCACTTCAGGGCAAGGTACAGCAGTGGTTGATGTTCTGTGGGGTTTAGTTGGTTCAGGTTCTTTAACGGTAACAGATAGCATTGATGGACTTGGATGCAAATCAACCACAGCGCCATATAATGTGGCCATTATCGCTAAACCATCTGGTATTGTCTCAGGGTCAAATGAACTTTGTGCAAATTCGAATGCCATGTATGGTACGGTTAATAATACAAATTTAACTTTTGCATGGACTGTTACTGGAGGTACTATTACAAGTGGGCAAGGAACATCAAATATTATGGTAACTTGGGGTAGCGGACCATCCGGATTGGTTAGCTTAACTGGATCTTTGGTTGGTTCAAGTTGTACTTTTGAAGCTTCTAGAGTTGTTAAAATCAACCTAATTCCGAGCGCAGACTTTACGGTGATTCAATCTGCAGGTAAGTTAACTTTAGTACCTAAACAAGCAGGATTAAGTTGCAAGTGGCTGTTTGGTGATGGTGATTCTAGCAATTCAAATTTCCCAACTCATACTTATGCCGTTAATGGGTTTTATACAATCAAATTAAAAGCAATGAGTCCACAAGGTTGTTTGAATGAAAGTACGCAAACTGTAAATGTAACATCGGTGGGTATGCAAGAGCTCTTTGCCAGTATGTATCAAATGAAAGCATATCCAAATCCATTCCAAGGTAAAACCACCATTTCCTTTAATCTGTTTGAACCTAGTGATGTTGAAATGGAGGTATTTGATTTAACAGGAAGGTTGGTTCAAACCATGCTACCTCTGCAAGAATTGAAACAAGGTAAGTTTGAATTTGAATTTAATTCGGAAGTTACACCAAGTGCTTCATCAGTATATTTGGTGAAAGTTAAAATTGCAAATCAAACTCAATATTTGAGGATAGTTCATGCTAATTAATTTGTCTTCAATCCAATAAAAAAACCGGCACCAACAGGTGCCGGTTTTTTTATGTAACTTTTTTAATGTTTTTTCGCAGCATGCAAAGCACGCTAATTGTAATAAACGGACCAACTGCAGTTGGTAAAACACAGCTAGCAATAGCATTGGCTCAGGCCTTGCAAACCGAAATTATTTCTACTGATTCTAGGCAATTTTATCGTGAGATGAGCATTGGCACCGCAAAGCCAAGTGAGGCAGAACTAGCTCAAGTGAAACACCATTTTATAGGTAATTGCTCTGTTAAAGATTATTATTCGGCGGGTGATTTTGAAAGAGAATCGCTCCTAAAAGTAGAAGAACTATTTGGTTCAGGAAAAAACTTTGTGATAGCAATTGGTGGCTCTGGTTTATATATAAAGGCACTTTGTGAAGGCTTAGATGAAATGCCTGCCGCAAATTTAACCTTAAGAAATCAATTGATTCATCGGTTTGAAATGGAGGGCGTTGCATACTTGCAAGATGAATTAAAGAAATTGAATCCTGAAAAATTTGAAACCATAGATCAAAAAAATCCCCAACGTTTGATGCGCGCAATTGAGTTGAGTCATCAAGGGGGAACTCAAAGTAAACCTAAAAACCGCCCTTTTAAAATTTTAAAAATTGGATTGGAATTACCACGTGAATTGTTGTATCAAAGAATAAATAGCAGGGTAGACGCTATGATGTGTGAGGGTTTGCTGGAGGAAGTAAAATCATTGGTTCAATATGAACAATTAAACGCATTAAAAACAGTTGGGTACAAAGAGCTTTTCTCATACCTACATGGAGAGATTGAATTGAACAAATCAGTTGAGTTAATTAAGCAACATACGAGGAATTATGCCAAGCGACAAATCACTTGGTTTAAAACCGATAGGGAAATAAATTGGTTTAATCTTGAAAATCAATTTGATATATTGGAATTTATCCGTAAATTCTAATGTGCACAAAGCACGCAAAAAATATTTAACTTTGCAGTTACATAAATATATGGAACTGTTTCAACTTTTCTTTAAGGCTTCTACTTGGTTATCATTAATTACTTTAACATTAATGGAAATAGTATTGGGTATTGACAATGTTATTTTCATTTCATTGGTTACATCTAGGTTACCACAAAGAGAGCAAAATAAAGCCAGAAAATTGGGTTTGTTTTTTGCTTTATTTATAAGAATTATACTGCTAGCATTTATCAGTTACATGGTAAATTCATTAAAGTATCCTGTATTTTATTTGCTAGATCATGGCATTAGTTGGAGAGATATTATTTTGCTTTCTGGTGGTCTTTTCTTATTATACAAAAGTACGCTTGAGATATTTGAGTTATTGGAGGATGGCGGAAATGGTGCATCTAAAAATGGCACCAAAAGTTTTTGGAATGTGGTACTGATGGTTATTTTAATAGATATTGTTTTTTCATTTGATTCTATTATTACCGCAGTTGGCTTGGCTCAAGAATTACCGGTAATGATACTTGCGGTAATTTTTTCCATGATTATCATGTTGTTTTTCTCTGGCGCAATTGCCAAATTTATCAATCAGCACCCAAGTATTAAATTATTGGCTTTGGCCTTTTTATTGGTTATTGGAATAATGCTCCTTATTGAAGGGTGGAGTCATGAAGCGGCCGAACAATACAACCTTAAAGGGTTTGTTTACTTTGGAATGGCTTTTTCAGTAATGGTAGAGTTGCTAAACATGAAAATGAGAACTAAAAAATCTCCACCTGTTTCGCTTCATGATATTTACAAGGAAGGCAATGACCAAGGTTAATTTTGAAGATTGGGGTTTAATAGATTACCAATTAGCTTGGGGTCAGCAAGAGGCCATTTTTAAAGCAATGGTTGATCACAAATTAAATCAAAGAGATGTTCCTCAAGTTGATCAAACATTGGTTAATAATTCCCTTATTTTTTGCCAGCATCCGCATGTTTATACACTTGGGAAAAGTGGCAAAAAGGAAAATTTATTGTTAGATGAGGAAGGATTAAAATTACACAATGCAAAGTTTTATCCAATAAACAGAGGAGGAGATATAACCTATCATGGTCCGGGCCAATTAGTAGGATACCCCATATTTGATTTGGAGCAGTTTTTTACAGATATACATAAGTACTTGCGTTATTTGGAAGAAGCTGTTATTTTAACCTTAGCCGAATATGGTGTTGTAGGAGGCAGGTATGAAGGTTATACTGGCGTTTGGATCGACCCAGATAAGCCCAGTGCTAGAAAAATTTGTGCAATGGGAGTTAGGTGTAGCAGATGGGTAACCATGCATGGCTTTGCATTCAATATACTTACTGATTTAGGTTACTTTCAACACATTGTCCCTTGCGGTATTGATGACAAAGATGTCACAAGTTTGGAGCGCGAATTAGGATACAAACCAGATTTTGATGAGGTTTCTTTTAAATTAAAAGAAAATATTGCCAAGCAATTTCTGTTTGGTTTTTCTTGATTACCTTTTAATCATCAATTTATTACTAAATGTTCTTTGGCCACTTACCATTGAATAATAATACAAGCCTGATGGCAAGAAGGAGGTGTCAATTTTTACTTCATGTGCTCCTTTTGAATAGGTTTCATTTACTAAAACCATTAGCTCTTTGCCACTTGCTTCAAACAATTTTATTTGCACCATCTCGCCAAAACCATTGAACCTAATATTGGTGTAACTATCTGCAGGATTAGGATAATTACTAAAATTATTTGAATAATCACCTGCTAAATCATTTATTCCTGTGGGAGTAGTTGTATTAACAATTGGTAGTATTGGAAAAGATTTAAACATTACCGAAGTTAAATCTTTGTCGCTTACCCCAAACCAATCTTTTAACAGCGTGGCATACACAGATCTAAAATCTGTTTGCATGGCAATATTGTCGCCTCCACTTGGGTTGTTTGGAATAACTGGATTAGTTCCATAAATACCTCCATTAACTTTGGTGCCAAAAATAAACATAGGTGCAGCAGCTCCATGGTCTGTTCCCAAACTATCATTGCTTTTAATGCGCCTACCAAACTCAGAAAAGGTCATGCCTAACACACGATCTTGAATAGCTAACAATTTTAGATCATCTTGAAAAGCATTTACCGCAACTGAGATTTTGCTCAATAAATTGGCATGTGTACCAGTTTCGGTTCCTCCTGTTGTGGCAACTTGTCCGGCATGTGTATCAAACCCTCCCAAGCTTACCATGTATACTTTTGTTTTTAACCCACCAGCAATTAACCTGGCAACAATTTTTAGTTGATCAGCTAAAGTATTTGTTCCTTGTGTTGGGTATAAAGTAGATTTATTTTTGGCCTTATCTGCTGCCCCTTTAATACTTCCTGAATATTGTTGTGTTTGTTGAGCAACTAACCTCACAAAAGAAAGTTCATGGCCCATTGGTGTATTGGGCGCAGGGTCAACGGTTCCACTAACAAATTGATAGAAATTGGTGGGATCGGTTATACTCATTCCCATGCTCATATTTATACCTTGGTAGGCGGGCGATACCATTGCACCTATTTGAACGGCTGGTGGATCAGGTTGCGAGGCATTGGGATATCCTGTAGGAAAATTTGGAAATTGGGTATCCATATATCTTCCCATCCAACCTGTTTCTTCATAAACACTGCTTTCGCTGGCTGTTAGCCAAATATCAGTTGACCTAAAATGAGAATAATCCTGATTTGGATAACCCACACTTTGTAAAATGCTAACATTTCCTTTGTCGTACAAGCCCCTTAGTTCGCCTAGCGCTGGGTGCAGACCAGTTAACAAAGTTCCGTTTAAAGAAAGCACCTTGGATTCTTGAATTGCAATGTTTCCTCTCGCCGACATTAGCTTGCTGTATTGGTCTAACGGGATAACCGTGTTTAATCCGTCATTACCTCCATTTAATTGGATCAAAACTAAAACACGGTCTTCATTTCCTGCTTTATTTAAGAATTCAATAAGTGGAGAATCTGCATAGGCTTGCAGCGAGAAACCATTCAATACCAGCGGAAGTATCCCTGCGCTAATACTTTTTCCAATGAAATCTTTTCTGTTCATGATTTGATTTTTAAGATTAACACAATTGATATTCTGCTTGCCCCATTAAATATTTTAACAAGGCTTGCAGCCTTGTATTTACTGTTGCAATAGCCATAGTATTTGTTGGATTTGCGATATAGAGACTCCAAGCATCTGTCCAGTATGCATCCGAACTTTGACCCGAGAGCAAAAACGACGTTTTTATAAAAGCTTTAGTAGTTGCACTTAAATCATCGGGATAAATTAATTGAACAATTTGATCAATCAATGTATTTGGGTTGCCAGGATTATTAAAGAGTTTTGCAAAGGCAATACAATCAATTATTGATTTATAACTAAAGCGAGTGTAGCCTACATAGATAAAGTAATCGCAAAATGAATTTCTTTTTGGTAATGAATCTGAATTAATCCAAATTTCATAATACTGCGGGTTTTCATAATAAGCGGGCCATCCCGCCACATTTGGTGGGTCTCCAAGGTCTTGACTTAAAATTATACCATACTGCTGAATAAATTGCCAGTGGCCATATTGCTGTTGAATATTGCTTGCCGTTGGGAATTGTAATTTTGTTTGTTTG
>JBILJL010000221.1:0-4277 GCA_044377255.1 Bacteroidia bacterium | reverse complement strand
GTTGTTCTGGTATTTGGCAACTGCAGCATAAAACTTTGCAACCTCAATACTATTTGTTTCCCAAACTTTTTTTAACGGATCAACATTTTGTAATGGGTTCTTTATCTTTCCTTCCTTACTTATTTCTCCTTCATACAATTCAATATTTAAATGATCATAATACTTGTGTTTCCTAAATACTAAAATGGTTTTAGTATGCTTGGAGTTTGCATCATTGCTCACTATTTCTTGCTTGTCATTATAAAACAATTGCTCACGTATTAATTTTTGATTGCCTTCATTAAAGAGCAATAACTCTTTACTTTTCGGTTTGATCCTAACATTCTTTTGGTGGTATTCTAGGTCGAAATAGTCATCCAAATTTACCTCATTTTCAATCCCATAATCTTTGGCAATTTCTATGGTTTTTTTCCTTCGCAAAATTGAATCGAAAAAAATTCTAAAATAGGGGAGCTCAATAATTTGACTAAGCACTTGCAGTTGATGCAAACACAGGCGGTCTTTCTTTGCTAAACAGCCACATGAAACAATAATAGAACTATCTAATTGAACCACCCTCACTTCATTGAATTCCAACAAGGAATTTGAAGCAACAAACAACCCATGGTTGAGGTTTATATAAGGTGGCACAAGTTCTATAAAATCAAATCTTGTTACTGGTTTTACACCGCCAGCATGGGTAGAAAGAACCTCTAAGTTTAGTTGAGAAAAGTTGGTATTTTCAATGATGTATTCCTCTGGGTGATTTCTCATGCAAGGCTTATCCTTTTTGTTAATTAATTTTTTTCAAAAAGCTTACTTGCACCAAAACCTCAGGCATACAAGCAATAAGCCGTTCTGTTTGAACAAGCCTTTCCAATTAAGATACACCCGCAAGTAGGAACATAATGGCCATTCTTGTTGCTACACCGTTTTCTACTTGATCCAAAATAATTGCATGTTTAGAATCTGCCACATCACTGGTTATTTCTACTCCACGGTTAATTGGCCCAGGGTGCATAATCACAATTTCCTTACTCAAAGAGTTTAATCGATCTTTATCCAATCCATACAACATGCTATATTCTCTCAGAGAGGGAAAGTATTTAATATCCTGACGTTCTAATTGAATGCGCAACATATTGGCTACATCGCACCATTCAAGCGCGTTCCTGAGGTTGTGTTCAACCTTAACTCCTAAAGAGGTAATGTGTTTTGGTATCAAGGTGGTAGGTCCACAAACCATTACTTCAGCACCCAATTTTTTTAAGCAAATAATGTTTGATAAGGCAACCCTTGAATGAGTAATATCTCCAACTATCACAACCTTTTTTCCTTTTACACCACCAAGTTTTTCCCTAATTGAATAGGCGTCTAATAAGGCTTGTGTAGGGTGTTCGTGTGTTCCATCACCTGCATTGATGATTTGTGCCTTAACATGCTTTGCTAAAAACTGACAAGCTCCAGGAGCAGGATGACGCATAACAACCATATCCACTTTCATGGCCAATATATTGTTTACAGTGTCAACCAATGTTTCACCTTTTGATACAGAAGAAGAAGAGGCAGAGAAGTTAACAATATCAGCACTTAAGCGCTTTTGAGCCAATTCAAAAGAAATGCGTGTTCTGGTAGAATTTTCAAAAAAAACATTTGCAATGGTAACGTCACGAAGGCTAGGAACTTTTTTAATGGGCCGGTTAATGATGGATTTAAAATTATCTGCCGTTTCAAATACCAATTGAATATCATTTGCTGTGATATCTTTGATGCCGAGTAAATGCCTTTGCGAAAATTTTTTCATGTGTTACTTTGCGCTTTCATGGGGTGGTATTTAATTTCATTGGCTTGAACCTAATCGTTTGTTACTATATGAACAGCGTCTTTTTTGCCGTTTTCTCTCCAATCAACTTTAACTTTATCATTTGCTCGGGTATCTACTTTTATCCCAACATAATTGGGTTGTATAGGTAAATCTCTGCTATATTTTCTATCTACTAAAACCAAAAGCTCCACTTTAGCTGGCCTTCCAAAATCTGTTAAGGCGTCTAATGCAGATCTAATACTGCGGCCGGTGTAGAGCACATCATCTATTAATACAATGTTCTTGTCTTGTATGGTAAAGTCAATTTTTAATTCACTGGGCACTATTTGCTCATTGCCTCTTCTAAAATCGTCGCGGTAAAAAGAAATGTCCAATTCACCATAATCAAATGGTTGTTTGCCAAGAATGTGTATGAGTTTTTCCTTAATCCTGCGGCTCAAAAATATGCCACGGGGCTGCATGCCTATCAAGGCAATGTTTTTAAAGTCACCTAAACGTTCAATCAATTCAAAACACAAACGATCGAGGGTTATATCGAGCTGTTTTTTTTCTAAAATGATTCTTGCGTTCATTGATTATTTCAATCGTTTAATGGCTAGTTTTCGCTTCAAATATGGCGAAATTTTTAATATTTGACAATAAATCCCAAAATCGCACCAAATCCTTTATTGAAAATGGCCAATTTATACACTTGCCAAATCAAGAATGGCATCAAATTCTTCCGCTTTTAATCCTTGAACCGAAAGTCGCCCTTGCCTCACCAATCCGATGTTTTGAAGTCTTGGATCAGCCTTTATTTGCTCTAGAGTTACCGACTTTTTTAATTTTTTAAAAGGCTTCAAATCCACCGCCAACCAGGCTTTTTCTTCTGTTGTAGGGTCTTGGTAAGCTTCCTTTACCACCTTTGCAATTCCAACCACTTCCATACCTTCATTGCTGTGGTACCACAGTACCAAATCGCCCTTCTTCATATCCCTTAAATTATTTCGAGCTTGGTAATTTCTTACCCCATCCCAAAATGTTTTGCCATCCGCAACAAATTGATCCCAGCTATATTTAAAAGGCTCCGATTTTACTAACCAATAATTCATTTCGAATTGTTTTACAGATTGCAATTTATGAAAATTAAACTAAAAATATCCAGTAAATAAGTGCAGTAACTTAGGTGGTTGGTATCTGCAATTAAACAACCTGCAGAGCGAACCTCCCTGATTCAAATTTATAAACAAGGTAAAATATTTTTAAAAGATAACTTTATCAAATAACTTTATGAACCTAGCTGTTAAATAATATTTAAAAATTTAACAAGTCGTTTAAGGTTTTCTTCATTTGAACAATAACCTCGGCTGAAACCAAACCAATATAGGATTTGAGTCGGCTTTTAGCAATGCTTCTTAATTGAATAACCATTACTTCGGAAGTTTCTTTTAAACCATTTGCCAAATCAGGCACCAATATGGGGTTACCTTTGTAATTTTTTAATTTGGTGGTTAAGGGGCAACAAACCAGAACAGGCGCAAATGTATTTGCTAAATTCCCACTTAAAATAAGCACAGGCCTAAATCCAGCCTGTTCGCTCCCCTCAGTTGGGTTAAGGTTTGCATACCAAATTTCACCTTGTTTCATCTGCTCGGTTTAATTGTTCACAATAGGCCGCCATTCCTTCCTCTGCAGCCATAAGAATGTCTGCATCTTCATTCATTTGCGTATAACTTTTTACATATTCTGCCCGGGTTATTTGATCTAAATATATAGACAATGCTTTTTCTATTAATTTATTTTTAGGCAATGCCAACGCTTTGGCCGTTTCTGCTAAACGCATAAGAAGATCATCGGGAAGGTTGCTTGTGAAGGTTGACATAAGTATAATATATATTTACAATTCAAATGTATATATTTTAGTTACGATTTTTAAAAAAAAGCAAAAAAAGCCCCCAAATACATTTGTCTTTGAGGGCTTTCGTTTTTTAGGAATCTTTATTTGCCTTCCATTTTAGCTTTCAATTCAGCCAATCCACCAACGTCTGCAAATGTAGATTTCTCATTTGATTCGTTTGATTTCTTAACTGCCTTAACAACTTTTTCTTTTTCAGCTTCAGTTTTCTTAGTTTCTACTTCTTTCTTCACTTCTACTTCTTCTTTCCAAAGAGCAGTATGAGAAAGTACGATTCTACGGTTTTCTTTGTTAAACTCAGTTACTTTAAAGTTAAGAACTTCATCTTCTTTGGCAGTTTTCTTATCTTCTCTTTGTAATTGTTTAAATGGAGCATAACCTTCAACACCATAAGGGAGCGCTACGATAGCGCTCTTGTCTTCAATTTTCAGAATGGTACCTTCGTGTTCTGAACCAACTGCAAATAAAGATTCAAACGCATCCCAAGGATTTTCGTCTAATTGTTTATGGCCTAAGCTCAAACGACGATTTTCAAGGTCTACTTCTAATACCAATACTTCCAATTCTTGGTTAACTTTT